>CAVSGB010000176.1:0-13145 GCA_963726845.1 uncultured Bacteroidota bacterium
TTGAATACGCTGCACCAATAGTTTCAGCAGCAAGCATCTGTGTTACGAATGATTGACCAAAGCCATTATATTCTTCTGGAATTGAAATACCTAATAAACCAAGTTGACCTGCTTTTTTTAATAAACCACTCATAAACTCACGGTTTGATTTGTCAATCATATCCATTTTAGTGAACACTTCGGTTTCAATGAAATCGCGGCAAGACTGCGCTATCATTCTTTGTTCTTCATTGAACTCTTCCGGAATGAATATATCTTTTGCCTCAACTTCAGCTACAAGAAATTCACCACTTTTTAAGTTTTTCTTTTTTTCCATAGTTATTGTATAATTATTAGAATTTTATTTTACAAATCAAGAGATTGAACAATTAATTCGGCAATATCGTAGTTTTTTATTTCTTCTTCTTTGTTTTTGTATTTCAGGCCATCGGTAATCATTGTCATGCAAAATGGGCAAGCCGTGGCAATTACCTTAGCATCAGTCTTCAATATATCTTCGGTTCATCTCGATAAAAATTTCCTTTTTGCCTTTTTCAGCTTCTTTAAACATCTGTGCCCCACCTGCGCCGCAACATAATGCAAAGCTTCTGTTTCTGCCTATTTCAACAAAATTGTGTGTAAGCGCTTTTAGAATGGCCCGTGGTTCCTTATAAATATCATTTGACCTTCCTAAATAGCATGGATCGTGATAAGTTATGCATATATTTTTCAGGGCTGATGCATCTAAATTTAAATTGCCTTCATCAACATATTTTTGAAGAAACTGGATATAATTTATAACTTCATATTTACCACCAATATCGGGATATTCGTTCTTGAAAATATTAAAGCAATGAGGACAGATAGTAATGATCTTATTTATTTTATAGGTTTTAAATAATTCGATATTTTGTAAGGCTTGCATTTGGTAAAGCATTTCGTTTCCGGCACGCCTTGCTGGATCACCCGTACACGATTCTTCTTTTCCAAGAATGGCGTAGCTGATATGTAAGTATGAAAGTATTTTAGCAAATGCTTTAGCTACTTTTTTATACCTGTCATCAAAAGCACCTGCGCAACCAACCCAAAACAAGTACTCGGGTTTTTCTCCTTTGGCAAATAAATCGGCCATTACAGGCACTTCTATTTTTTTTGTTTCCATATTAATTTTATCTTTTACCGAATAATTAACTTTCTTGGCAAAATAAAATACATTAAATTTATTATCATTTTAACCCCAACCCCTTCTAATAATGGGCTATAACAGTGTACCCTTCGACTTCGCTCAGGATTCATACTCTCCAGAGACTGAGCATAGTCGAAGTCAAGGAGGGTTGGGAGGTCAACAAAATAATCAAACAACAACTTTGCGCACTTTGCAGTTAACTCTTAACTTTAATTTCCAAATCCTTTGCCCACAGCAACCGGTCTTCCGGAGAAAATTGCCATGGAGCACCGTTGTTTTCAATGTTACTGAATACGGCCTTTAACTCACCTGGCACTGATCCTTCTTCCATTACTAGATACCTTCGCATATCAATGATTAACGTGGGATGATTAATATTAATGGGACATTCTTTTGCACATGCATTGCATGTTGTACATGCCCATAGCTCCTCTTCAGTAATATAATCGCGGATAAGCGATTTATTATCACTAAAAGTTTTACCATTCTTGACTAAACCCGGGCCTTTTTCTTTCATTCGGGACCTGACATCCATTAGGACTTTTCTTGGTGAAAGCACTTTACCGGTAATATTTGCAGGACATACTGATGTGCAACGTCCACATTGTGTACACGAGAGCGAATCGAAATAATTTTTCCATGAAACATCTTCAATATCTTTCACTCCAAACCTTTCAATTGGGGCATCTGCTAAAGGCTCTGCAAAGACTGCATTTGGGTTGAGCATTAGTTTAACTTCCCTGGTGATATTATCCATATTTGGCAATTTACCCAGCGGGTCAAGCCTTGACAGGAAAACATTAGGCACTGACATGAACACATGGAAATGCTTTGAATACGGTAATACATTGGCAAAAACGAAAATTAATGAAATGTGTGTCCACCAAAAAATATTATAAAATATGTATGTTGCCTCAGCTGATAATCCTGAAAATATTGCTGATAGAAACTGGCCAATAGGATAAGTCCCAACAACTGTCTTTCCTATTAATATCTGATGTTGATAATATTCTGCGTTCATCCCTATCAGAGAAAGCATTAAAAGCAAAATCAACGACAGTGCAATATTTGCATCAATGTGGGTAATCGGCTTCATTTCTAAACCCTCAAAACGTTTGACGTGCATAAAAATCCTTCTGGCCAGGAACACGACAATGCACAATGCCACAATCAATCCAAAAACATCACCGGAGGCAATCATAATATTATATAGAATACCCAATATTTTTAAAAACCTTTCAGTGCCAAACAACCCATCAATTATCATTTCAACACTGCCAAACAGGATGACACAAAAACCCCAGAATACCATTGCATGCAAAAAACCAATGACAGGTTTTCTAAATATTTTAGTTTGCCCAAAAGCTACTTCAAACATTACTTTAAAGCGCCTGCCAATGTTCCGGATAGGGAAATTTGCCCTGGTAAGCATGAAAAAACTAATGATCCGGCTAATAGTATAGGTAAAAACACCAATTGTAATTAAAAGTACAATCGCGAAAACAATTTGTTTGGTCATAGTTAAAAGGTTTAATTAGAAGACTAATAATATTTATCATTTATGACAAATTCTTTTAATTAATTTACTAATTATTTACCCAAACCCTTTAAAAAGGGGCTATAACAGAGCAGAACTTTTCGCAGGCTACTACTAATTTTTAGCCCTCCTTTATAAGGAGGGTTAGGAGGTAAAAAATTAAAAAAAAATTACAACATACTTCTTATTAAAATAGTAGGTTTATTGTTATTGCGTTTGCTACTTTACTTTGATTTTATTTCTTTCACAGCCTCGACAAGCTTTGGCAATACTTTTAAAGCATCCCCGACAATACCATATTGAGCAGCTTCAAATATAGGGGCATCTTTATCAGTATTAATGGCAACAATATATTTTGAAGAACTGACTCCAGCAAGGTGCTGTGTTGCCCCTGAAATGCCAATTGCAAAGTACAAATTTGGAGCAATGATTTTACCGGTCTGGCCGGTATGCTCTTCGTGCGAACGCCAGCCTTCGTCAGAAACAGGACGCGAACATGCAGTTGCAGCGCCAAGCAGATCGGCTAATTCTACCAAAGTGCCCCAGTTATCAGGCGATTTCAGGCCACGGCCTCCCGATACAACAATATCAGCATCAGTCAATAATATTTTACCAGCTTGTTTTTGAATGTCTTTAATCTGGGTTTTTAAAAGTGCACTTTCAACCTGGACTGATAATTTTTCAATAGTAGCGTCATTTGAAGTTTCAATAATTTCAAATGAATTTTGGGCTAACGTCAGGATTTTTATGTTGGTTTTAATTAATACATTTGCAAATGCATTTCCGGAGTATGCCTTTTTGTAAACAACGAAAGGATTTGTGCTTGTCGGTAATTTACTTACCCCTGAACAAATTCCGGCTTTTAGCTTTACTGATAAGCGGGGAGCCAGGGCTTTGCCAGTATTATTATTTGAAAGAATGACAACTGAAGCGCCTTCTTTCTGGGCTATATCAGTAATAACACTTGTATATGCCTGGTTATCTAGCACTTTTAAACTATCGTTGGTAGCATTGATTATTTTTTTTGGCCCGCATTTTCCGAGCTTATCTAATTCAGAAGTATCGACAGTTCCAATAGATAATATTGTTGCAGAAGTATTGAGCATTTCTGCAACTTTTGTAGCGTAGGAAACTAATTCTAAAGATAATTTTTTGAATTTTCCATCCCAATTTTCTGTAAAAACTAAAACTGACATATAATTATTTTTAATTAGCTTAATAATAAAAATTTAAATCACTTTTGCCTCGTTCTGTAAGAGCCCAATCAGTTGTTTTGCATTTTCAGCATCTATAAATTTGCAGGCTGAACGGGGTTTTGGCTTTTCAAAACTTAAAACTTCAGTCAGGGCTTCAATGATGTATGGTTCAACAACTTTAATTTGTTTCGTACGGGCAGTCATAATTCCACGCATAGCAGCTATCCGGGGTTCCTTTGCAATGCCTTTCTGAACAATAGCAACAAATGGAGCTGGAACAGTAACAACTTCTTTGCCTCCATCAATTTCGCGATTGATAACTACCTGTCCGTTTTCTATTTTCAATCCTGATACGGCTGATATGGAAGGATATCCCAGAAACTCAGCCAACATGCCACCAACATTTGAACCATTGTAATCGCTCGATTCAATCCCGCACATGATGATATCAAATTTTTCGTTATTAATTATTTCAGCCAATTGCGCTGCAACAAAATAAGCATCAACAGGCTCAGTATTAATACGAATTGCATCATCCGCCCCAATTGCCAATGCTTTGCGAATTGTTGGTTCAGATGTAGCCAACCCAACATGTGCAACGGTAACAGATTGTATGCCATTTGAAACAACATCTTTCAATTCAAGCGCACGTGTAAGGGATAATTCATCCCACGGATTGATGACCCACTGGATACCAGTCGGATCAAGCCTTTTGTTATCATCAATAAATTTCACCTTAGTGGTTGTGTCGGGAACATTACTGATACATACTAAAATTTTCATCTATTAATTAATTTGAAATTATTATTTTTTCTAAGTAAATATGTCAAAACCCTTATTTTCTATGGGAATTGTAACATATTTAGTTAAATTCCCCGCTATTTTGGGCGTACAAATATAAAATAAAATAAAAAATACTTCATTAAAGAATTTTATTTAAAGGTTATAAGGAATGCGAACCAAAAATTTAAAATAATAAGAAATCAGCAGCTAATGTCGTTTAGTTAAGTATACAAACCTCACCCTAAATCCCTTCTCCGATTGGAGAAGGGGTTGGGGATGAGGTTTTCTCGTAATTAGGATTCATAATTTTTCTTAACTAAACGACATTGAATCAGCAGCTATTATTTTTAATGTATAGATAAAAAAAACAATTTTTAACTTGTAAAATATAGCCTTTCATCTGTCTGGGCTCTAAAAAGTTTAGTATAAAATCTAATTTTTTTTCAACCAAAATACATTCCGATTGTTAAAATCAGTTAGACTTAACAGCACATAATTACCTATTGCTATTTAGACAATTAAAGAATTTTAACTTACAAACGTATAACTAACTCGCAAAAAAAATTGCTTGTAGATTGAGAAATTTATTTAATTTCGTGCCTTTTTTTAAGCTTAAATTAAGAGATAATTTGAAAAGAATTTAATTGATAATAATGGGACTAAGAATAATTGTACTTGCAAAGCAGGTTCCCGATACGCGTAATGTGGGGAAAGATGCCATGAAATCTGACGGGACTGTAAATCGTGCAGCATTGCCTGCTATTTTTAACCCTGAAGACCTGAATGCGCTCGAACAAGCTTTAAGATTGAAAGATCAATTCCCGGGAACTACAATCACATTATTGACAATGGGCCGGTTAGAGCAGCCGAAGTACTTCGCGAAGGCTTGTTTCGTGGCGCTGACGATGGAGTGTTGCTTACCGACCGTGCTTTTGCTGGCGCAGATACACTTGCAACATCGTACGCAATTGCATGTGCAATCAGAAAAATTAAAGATTTTGATATTATCATATCAGGACGACAGGCGATTGATGGCGACACAGCCCAGGTCGGCCTTCAGGTTGCAGAAAAATTAGGGATTGCTCAAATAACTTATGCCGAAGAAATATTTTCTGTAAAGAAAGATAAAATAAGAATAAAAAGAAGGCTCGAAAGTGGAATAGAAATCGTTGAAGGTAATTTTCCATTGGTAGTAACTGTTAATAGTTCTGCTGCATCTTGTCGTCCACGAAATGCCAAATTGCTGATGAAATACAAACATGCAACAACAATTAGTGAGCGCGCCGAAAAAACTGAAGATTATATTACAATGGTCAATGAAAAGCCTTACCTGAGTATAAAAGAGTGGAGCGTAAACGATATTGAATGTGAACGTGAACAACTGGGTTTATCCGGATCGCCTACAAAAGTGAAAAAAATTGAAAATATTATTTTCCATGCAAAAGAATCTAAAAAATTAACATATAATGACAAAGATATCAGCGAATTGTTGAAAGAATTAATCGAAAATCACACAATAGGATAGGCCTCCTCTTGTCCCTCCATAAGGAGGGAACAAGAAATATGTTTTTTTTGGTTCAGTCGAAAGGTCACATAATTATTGTAAAACAAAAATGGGGCACTATTTCTCCTCCCCTTTGGGGAGGCCTGGTGGGGCTTCTTATAAAATTTTATTTATGGACAACATATTCGTATATTGCGAAATAGAAGAAGGAAAAGTCTCAGATGTCAGCCTGGAATTATTGACTAAAGGACGCAAGCTTGCAACCGAACTCAAATGCAAATTGGAGGCGCTTGCAATTGGCAGTAATTTGAACGGTATCGAAAAACAAATATTTCCTTATGGCGCCGATAGCCTTTACATTATTGATGATCCCAGATTAAAGCATTACCAAACGTTGCCTCACACATCAATTACAGTAAAACTTTTTCAGGAACAAAAACCGCAGATTGCGTTAATGGGCGCAACAACTATTGGCCGCGATTTAGGCCCCGTGTTTCTTCGGCCTTAAAAAGCGGATTAACAGCCGATTGTACTAATTTAGAAATTGGCGATCATAAAGAAACCAAGTCTGGCAAAGAATATAAGAACTTGTTATATCAAATCCGTCCAGCATTCGGCGGCAACATTATTGCTACAATTATCAACCCCGATTGTCGTCCGCAAATGGCCACTGTTCGTGAAGGTGTAATGAAAAAAGAAATATTTAATGCTACCCACAAAGGAGAAATAATTAAACTCGAAGCGAAGGACTATGTTTTGGATTCCGATTTTGTAGTTAGCATCATCGAAAGGCACATGGAAAAATCAAAAGTAAATATCAAGAATTCATCAATCATTGTTTCTGGAGGATATGGTGTAGGCTCTAAAGAAAATTTCCAATTATTATATGATCTGGCTGCAGTGATTGGCGCTGAAGTTGGAGCTTCGCGTGCTGCAGTTGATGCCGGTTTTGCAGATCATGAAAGGCAAATTGGACAAACCGGTGTTACGGTCAGGCCAAAGCTTTACATTGCATGTGGTATATCTGGTCAAATTCAGCATATTGCAGGTATGCAGGAATCGAGTATAATAATTTCAATTAATTCTGATGAAGACGCACCGATTAACAAAATTGCAGATTATGTCATAACAGGAAACATCGAAGATGTTGTTCCAAAAATGATCAGGTATTATAAACAAAATACAAAATAAATAAGAAAGCCTCCTTAACCCCTCCAAAGTAGGGGCTAAGAAAGCTTCGATTATAAGAAAAAATATTCAATAACCTGCTTTTCTTTCTCCTCACCTTCGGGGAGGTTGAGAGGGGCTCTCAAAAAATTTTTTATATGGCTAATTTCTTTACAGACAATCCGGATTTAAAATTTCATCTAACCCATCCTCTCATGAGCAGGATTGTTGGATTAAAAGAACGCAATTATACAGATAAAGATAAATTTGATTATGCCCCGAACGATTTCGAGGATGCTATGGACAGTTACGAAAAAGTTTTGGAAATTGTTGGTGAAATAAGTGGGGACTTAATTAATCAAAATGCAGAATCAATAGATCATGAAGGGCCGCAATTAAAAGATGGCCATGTTATTTATGCAACAGGAACACAAATTAATTTGGATGCATTGAACCGTGCAGGATTGATGGGGATGTCATTGCCACGGCGCTTTGGAGGTTTGAATTTTACAACTGTACCTTATATAATGGCAGCTGATATTGTTTCGCGTGCCGATGCCGGATTCGTTAACATTTGGGGACTTCAGGATTGTGCCGAAACAATTAATGAATTCGCTACTGAAGAACAAAAAAAGAGATTTCTAGAACGCGTATGCAAAGGCGAAACAATGGCAATGGACGCTTACAGAACCAGATGCTGGTTCTGATCTGCAGGCTGTTATGCTTAAAGCAACTTTCGATGAAAAAAAGCATCAATGGTTTCTTAATGGGGTAAAACGTTTTATTACAAATGGTGATGGCGATATAGCTCTGGTCTTAGTCCGTTCTGAAGAAGGTACAACTGATGGTCGTGGATTATCTATGTTTATTTACGACAAAAGGCATGGTGGTGTGACAGTTCGTCGTATCGAAAATAAAATGGGTATCAAAGGTTCACCTACATGCGAACTTGTTTTTAAGAATGCCCCTGCCGAACTTTGTGGTCAACGCAAATTAGGGCTTATTAAATATGTAATGGCTTTAATGAACGGGGCTAGGCTAGGAATTGCCGCTCAATCTGTAGGTCTCTCAGAAGCTGCTTTCCGCGAATCATTGGTTTATGCAAAAGAGCGTAAACAATTTGGAAAAGCTATTATTGAATTCCCGGCAGTTTATGAAATGCTTTCGCTTATGAAAGCCAAACTCGATGCATCACGCACCCTGCTTTACGAAACTGCCCGTTATGTCGATTTTTATAAAACATATATGCATATTTCGGAAGAGCGCAGCCTAACTAAAAGTGAAAAAGAAGAAATGAAAAAATACCAAAAGTGGGCTGACATGTTCACACCTCTGGTTAAAGGTATTGGGTCAGAATTTTGTAACCAAAATGCTTACGATGCAATTCAAATTCATGGTGGTTCAGGTTTTATGAAAGATTATCCTGTAGAACGAATATATCGTGATGCCCGTATCACCTCAATTTACGAAGGCACAACACAATTACAGGTAGTAGCAGCCATTCGTGGCGTAACAAGCGGCAGCTATCTTGCAAGGATAAATGATTTTGAAGCAGAACTATTAAAACCTGAACTTGATACTTACCGTCGTATTTTAGTCGCTATGACTGAAGAATATGAAACGACAGTTAAAAAAGTCATAGACCTTAATAATAATGATTATATTGATTTTCACGCAAGGCGAATGGTTGAGATGGCTGGTTTTATAATAATGGGTTATTTACTATTAATCGATACAAATCGCGACCATAATTATTGGAAGACAACAGAAGTATTTATCAAATTTGCCCGTTCGCAAAATGCTTCGAAAGCTAATTTTATTAATTTCTCTAATGTTAACGATTTGGGCAAATTCAAAATTGAATAAGGCTTTATAAGATATTTATCGGTTAATTGTTAAGAACAAATAATAAGTATTTATTTAAACTCTAAACCGCAAGAATTTTCTTTGACCTATTTATGAAAAAAATTTATTGGTTGAAATACTTATTGATTTTTTCGAATAGAAGCTCAATATCAATTGGTTTAGAAATATAATCATCACAACCAGCTTCAATACATTTTGACTTATCTTCGGATAATGTATAAGCCGTTTGAGCTATTATTGGAATTCCTTTTCTGAAACTTTTTATTTCCCGTATAGCTTCATATCCACTTTTTTCAGGCATTTTGATATCCATTAAAATCAAATCAATTTTGCCTATCGTATGACAAAGCTCTACTGCCTGTTTTCCATCGTTTACATGTAGCAACTGAGCCTGTGTGTCAGCAAATACGGCTTCAATAAACCTGTAATTCACTTCGTCATCTTCAGCAACCAGGATTACTTTATTACGCCAATTAGTAAATATCTCAACAGACTTTGAATTTTCAAAAATCCCGACTTTATCAATTTTTTGTAGCGGGATAGTAAATGAAAAACAGGAACCCTGTCCGGGAGTGGAGTCAACCTGAATTTTTCCACCCAATAATTCTAAAATTGATCGTGATATAGTTAAACCAAGACCAGTATTATTAAACTTTGTATCGTAAACTTCTTCCTTCGTCCTGAACCTGTTGAAAAGGAATTTCTGTGCTTCTTTTGGTATTCCTATGCCAGTATCTTTAACAAAAAATTGCAAGTGTTTGCTATCCTTCAATTCATAACCAAATTGAACATAACCTTTCTCAGTATATTTAAGTGCATTGTCAAGTAAATATGACATCACTTGTTGGAGACGCCCGGAATCTGTATAAACAGTTGAAATATTATATTCAACAGGTAATTTTAAATAGATCTCAATATTTTGTTTGTTCCTGATTGTCAGTTCCTTTGTATATTCAAGATGCAATTCGTTTAACAACTTAGCGATATTTGTTTCTATCTTATTAATTGTGTACTTACCAGATTCAAATTTTGATAATTCAGCAATATCATCAATTAACGATAAAAGCTGTCGGCTTTTATTTTTAATAATCGAAAGATATTCCTTTTTCTTTTCACCAGAAACTTCGCCGATATTGATTAATTCCGTAAAACCAATGATTGCATTCATTGGCGTACGGATTTCATGAGATATGTTTGTTAGAAATATGGATTTTATTTTATCGGATTCTTCGGCAACTTCTGTTGATTTAGCAAGTTCATCTTCAATTTTTTTGTATTTAGAAACATCAGTAACAACTCCGATTATTATTTTTTTATCTTTTTTAAATTCTAAAAACGAAATTTGGCTTAATAAATATCGTGTCTGTTTTTTGCAATCTAAAAACGAAGTTTCATATTCTGATTCATGTTCTCCATTTTTAAGTAATTCAACTGCCTTTAAAAAATCTTCTTCACTTTCATTTCCAAAAATTTCTCCTAAAAAATTAAAATCCGGCTGATCATTAATAAAAGGCAATTCAACAATGTTGGCAAATTCTTTTGATATCCAAATTATATTCTCGTCAGGAGAGAAAAGCCAAAATCCAGTTTTAGAAGTAGCCGACATAGATTTATAACACCCGACTATTTCTGAAAGCGAAAAACTTTTTTCATTGTCAAGCATCCTGATATCAGGATTTATTTGAGTTTTCTCAATATTCATAATGTTGCTGTTGAATATTTTCTGAGAATAATAAATAGCAAGGTTATTAAACTACCATGATATTTAAAATTTAAAGACTTATAAGCTTCAAAAAAAAATCTTTATCTAATGATGCTTTGTTAAAAAAGTTAAAATAATTCAACTTCTATATTTTGTATAAAAGCTGTAAATGAATTATCATTTCCTACTTTGGCCTCAGAAAGCAGGAAAAGGACTGGTTTTTCTTCCCCGGTACTTGATTTTATAGAAACTTCCTTTCTAACGCCAACAATCTTATCTGTCCCAGGTGCTACATATTTTGCTACAAATTCATCATTTTTAATAGTGTCTTCATCGAAAAGGATTTTAACATTTTTTCCAATTGCTTCTTTTCGATCAATGCCCCAGAGATATTCAGCAGCATTGTTAAAAAATTCGATTGATCCTACCTGATTAATAGTAATGATAGCATCGAGTGCACCTTCCAATGTGAGTTCATTTCGAACTTTTATTAATTCAATTTCCTTAAATTGAATCTTCATTTCCTCCTTAGCATCATTAAGTTTTTTAGTTAATTCTTCTCCAGCCAGCCTCAACTTTTCTTCCTGCAGGCGCAATTGTTCGTTTTGCCTGGCAGTTTCGAATTCCATTTGCTTTTCTTTCGTAATGTCGTTTGCAATAAAAACAACTTTCGAAACGTCCCCATACATATCCATTACAGCAGTGTAAGTACCCCTGAACCACTTAATTTCATTATTCTTGTCAACTTTTCTTATTTGGCCGGTAAAAGGTTGCCCACCCAGAATATTTTTCCAAACGACTTTAAAACTATCTATATCCTCACGATGTATGAGGTCGAACATTTTTTTGCCAATAACTTCTTTCTCAGTATAATTCAATGAATTTAAAAAGAGTTCGTTAACGCTCGAAATGCGGGCTTCTGGTTGCATTTCAACTTTTATGCTTGATCTGTTAAGTGCATCAATTTGTCCTTCATAATCAAGGCTAAGTTTTTTCTGTTCAGTTGTATCGATTGCAAGGAAAAGGATTTTCTCAACAGTGCCATCTTCTTTTCTTACGCAGGTATATGTTGCCATAGTCCAAAGGCCCTGGCCTTGCTTAGTTACATGTTTCATATAACCTTCGAAGTGCTTTCCGCCTTCAGCAAGCTCTTCCCAAAGAGGCTCAAACCATTCACGGTTTTTTTTATTGATAAACATTGAAATATGTTTCCCTTCAACTTCAAGATTACTTGCATAGCCCAGTTTACTTAGAAATTTAGTATTAGCATAAATCAAAGTTCCATCGACCAGGTATTCTGCCCTTATCAATGTATGGTTTACCGAATTGGTGAAACTAATAAACTTCTCCGATTGCCTTGCTGCTTCTTCTTGTGTTGCCTGCAATTCCTCCATGTTCTGACGCATTTGTTCTTCCTGGGTAGCCAAAATCTCGGCTTGTTCACGCGATTCTTTAAGAAGTTCAGAAGTACGGAGGTTAATTTTTACACCAGATAATGTAGAAGCAATACTTTCAGAAATTTTTTCCACAAAATCTATTTCGAATTTTTCGAAACGTTTAAATGATGCAAGTTCCATTGCACCGTGAATTTCGTTGCTAAAAATAAGTGGAACGATAATAACACATCGGGGATTTGCTTTGCCTAAGCCCGAGGTAATATTTAAATAACCATCGGGAACTTCCGTCAGGAAAATAATTTTCTTTTCAAGAGCTGCTGTTCCAATTAATCCTTCCCCCCATTCAACACGCTTGTTGGCAAATTTTTTTCGTTCGTAGGCATACGCAGCAGATTGCTGAAAATATTTTTCTCCATTTTTTGTTTCCTGGACGAGAAAAAAACCACCCTGGTTTGCGCCAAGATATTTTATCAGGCTGATAATCAGATTATATGAAAGTGTTTCCAGGTCATTGTTGTTTTGCCGAAGTATTTCGCTAAACTTTGCAAGGCCCTCAGAAATCCAGTTGCGTTGATCGTCCTCTTTTCTCCTTAAACTTTCTTCTTCTTTACTATGTTTAAGTTTGTCCCTGAGTTCTATCAGAGTTTCACCAAGTTTATCATTGTCTTCAGAAAAAGAATAAGATGTTTCAAAATTATCGCTAATAAGGTTGTTTACAAAATCGAGTACTTTTTCTGACTTATTTGTTTCGCGGCGCAGGTTTACATCGAGTTGCGATTCGACTTTATATGTCTCCTGTTCAATAAAAAATGCTATAAATCCGATTAC
>CAVSGB010000177.1:0-21848 GCA_963726845.1 uncultured Bacteroidota bacterium
AGCCCCCAAATTTTGGCCATCGACCAAACCCTGATTTTAATTATTTCTTTCACTTCAGACATATTTTAGATTTGAATGAAAATTAGAATATTTTTTAATAATTCATTTCTGATTTAAACAAAAAATTGTTTTTCGAACTCCAGCTTCAAAACTGATAAATTTATAATCAAGTTCAGTTTCGGCTTTCTTACCGGAAACAACCCAGTTATAGTTAAATTTTCGCACAAGGGACGGAGTGATCAAAGGTTTTAATTTTATTACTTTTTGAAGGGAAATAAAAATATATGCTAATGTGAGCATCATTGAAATTGATAGTTTATATAGGGTTTGCTTTCTACCAATTACTTTTTCTATCGTTCGGAAAAAGTCATTATAAGAGATATTCTCACCGGCCAAAATATACTTTTCTCCTGCTTTACCTTTTTGCATAGCCAAAATGTGGCCAGCTACTATATCGTCGACATAGACATAGTTACCAATACAGCTTCCGTTTCCTGGCAAAATATGCCATTTACCATTTATATATTGCTTAATAATTTTCGTAACCGAATTGCTTTCATTTAAAGGTCTGGCAAATACCCTGGTCGGACTTACTATTATTATTCTCGTACCTTTTTTTGCCCTTTCAGTGATTAATCTTTCTGCTTCAGCTTTAGATCTTTCGTAACCGGTAAAATGGGGAAGTGGAGAAACAGATTTTTCAGTTACTTGTTCACCAAATGAAGGGCCTAAAACACCAGCAGATGATGTGACGACGATATCGTTTATTCCATTTTGCCGGGCAGCATCTATAACATTTAAAGTTCCCTGAACATTGTATTTTGTAAAGTCGCCCGGGTTGACTTCAGAACTTGCAGCGTAAGCCGCTGCATGGTATACTTGTTCGCATCCTTGCATCGCTGTTTTTAAACTTTCTACATCGAGTATATTGCCTGGAAACCATTTAATATTTTCATGAATTATATTCTCTGTTTTGTTTTTTGAACGATAAATAGCATGCACAATATTGCCCTGTTTAGCAAGTATCAAAACCAGGTTCGATCCAATAAATCCAGTAGCGCCTGTAACAAATATTTTCATTTAGTAAGAATAATTTCGATTACCAATTTTTAATAATTTTTATTTCCTGATTATATTGAATAGAATACCATTCATTAGAAACGGCCAGGCAACAGTGAATCCAGAATGCGGGAATAAAGCTTTTAAAATACAAAGAAATTAGGCAAAGAAATATACCCATAGGAATTGAACCCAAGAATTCCCGTATGCCTTTGGTCGTATGGGCTAATGTGTACAATAATACATTTATTACTATTGCGGTTAAAATACCAAATTCGTTTAAACAGGAAAAAAGCAGGAACCCCCTGAACATAAATTCATAGGCAAAAAGGTATATTATCCAGCTAAATGCACTAACAAGCAAAAGAGAATAATTCCATTCTTTAGCCCTTATTTGTGGGTACATTTCAAGATTGGCTTTTGATTTGGCATGCATGAAATTTATTAGCATAAACAGTCCGCCGAAAAGCAATATCAATAATACAGATGAAAATCCCGTTTGAAAAATCAAACCGTATTTCTTTAGAGATGATTTGAAAATAAATATAATAGTCAGGGTTGGGATAAGTCCAAAAAGTACAAAACCCAATATTCTATGATATAAAATTATAGTGGTTTGGGTAAATACTATTCCTAACTTTTTAGAATTATTAATTAAAGTTTTAGAAACTATTAAAAAGAAATAGAATAATACAGTTGCTATAACAATGAGGATTGATAATGTAGCCTTGAAATGTAGAAAGTTTTCCATTGTTTAAAATTCAAAATCAACACAAGTCCTGGAATTCCTGATTTTACTGACAAATTCTGACACTTTTAAATGGTCAGGATGAACCTGATATGCTTTTAGGTTTCGATAGTTTTAAATTCTGTAACCAAAGCGATATCATTATTTGAAGAATCAATTCCGGTAGAAGCAATCCCAACTTCTAATTTTTGGACCATTGGCAAGTTTTTAAGTGACTTAAGCATTTGCTGCATAATTTGAAGGTTTTTTGTTTTGCTTTTTTCTTCAGCAAAATCCTTTATTTTCCAGCATACTATATGTTTAATCACAATAGTAAAAATGATTTTTTTTATAGTAAACTAAGATAAATTTTTTTTAAGAAAATTGGTCAATAATAAAATTAAGATAATTATAATAACTTAGAATATTTTTAAATTTATTAGTGGTAAAAAATATTATTTTACTTATCCTTTTCAAATAAATTTAATAATTTAGGGGTTCTATAATTCATTTCTTTAATTTGAAATCAGGCAAAAGATTTTATTAAAATGCGAATGTTTTCGATTGGTTAAATGATATAATTCTTCGCATATTTTTAGCGTCATTTATTTAAATATAGCAGCAAAATCTTAAGTTATGCTGACTAAAATTTTATGTGTGATATTTAAAGAAAAATTACTCAATCAATTTTTTGAATAATTAATATTTACAGCTATTGAATTCTTAGGTTAATCATTACTTTTTAAAAATGTCAGCAATTGTTTTTAATATAAACTCTGGGGTTAAACCCATCCATAATATTGCCAAAAATATTGCTGCAATCACCAAACTGCCCAAAGCAGGCAATGCAATTCTTTTGTTTTCAGCTTCAATTGGCCTGAACATAACAAAAACGACACGTAAATAGTAATAAAGGCCAATAGCGCTGTTTATAATTAAAAGCCAAACAAGGAACCAATTTGAATCGTTTAAACCGATAGCAATTAAGTAAAATTTCGTCATGAAACCAGCAGTTAATGGTAAACCTGCCAAAGAAAAAAACATAGTTGCCAGGACAATTGCCAGCCATTTGTTTTTAAAATACAACCCTTTGAAATCGTTAATATGGTCCTTTTCTTTACCATCAATGGAAAGCAATGAAATTACCGAAAAAGCACCTAAAGTAGTTAAAACATATCCGGTTAAATAAAATGTTGCAGATTGTGTACCTGATTTACCACCGGCAATCAGGGCAATTAATACATATCCCATTTGTGCAATAGAAGAACAAGCCAAAATACGCTTAACACTGGTTTGACGAATAGCCAATAAATTTCCTGTAAACATCGAGATTACAGAAATAACCGATAACAAAATTAAAAAGCCCTGAGCGTTTTGAATAGAAAGGAATGCAAATAATCTTATGGCAAAAACAAATGCCCCTAACTTTGCAACGGAAGCTAAAAAAGAGGCAACAGGTGAAGGTGCACCCTGATAAATATCAGGCGTCCACATGTGAAAAGGGGCAAGGGCAAGTTTAAACCCTATTGCAGCGATAATCAATGCATAACCAACCAGACAAATAATTGGTAAATGACTTGTGGTCATTACATATTCTGAAATTTCTCTTATTAACATTGTTCCAGTCGAAGCATAAATTAAGGCCATTCCAAAAAGCAATATTGCTGATGAAGCTGCTGCAAGTATTAGATATTTAATTGCAGCTTCAACGCCAGATGCATTATTTCTTAAATATGCAACCATTACATAAAGCGGAACGCTCAAAAGTTCCAACCCGATAAAAAAAGAAGCAAAATGCTGCGACAAAATCATTATAGATGATCCCAATATAGCGACATTTAAAAGTACATAGTATTCTTCCTTCTGCTCATCGAAATTGCTGAAATAATTAAAACTTATTATATTGATAAAAATCGCAGATATTGACGTTATTTCAAAATAGTAAATACTTAAACGGTCATCAAGGATTAGACTGCCAACCCATGAAGGGAGATTATCTGAGATAAAAAATATAGAAATTAGTGTCAATAGCAAACCAAATAAAGAGATTAATGCGATTAGATTATGATTTCGGTAAAACGAAATAACAAGCATTTGCAAAGTCAACGAAATGCTAATAATTATTAATGGGACAAGAAGTGAAAAATGGAACATATCTTTTTTAAATCAGAATTTTTCAAACTTTATTTTTCTTTAATACTGACAGAAGCCTCGTTTTTATTTACTTTAATAGGGAAATCCTTAATTGGCGCTTCAATCTTAAGTATCTTTTGAACGGTAGTTTTCGACCTGTCGAAAATAGGCTTGGGGTATAAACCAAACCATAACAGTAGTACCACAAGACTTCCGAGTGAAATTTTTTCTACACTTGAAAAATCTTGTATTGGCAGATTACTATTTTTATGTCCAACAAAAGCTTTCTGTATAATTCTTAGGGAATATGCCGCTGCTGCAATTAATCCCAATGAAGCAAAAACAGCTGCTACTACATTAACTTTAAATGTACCGGCCAGGATAAGAAATTCTGCAATGAAATTTCCCAAACCTGGTAATCCGAGGGAAGCTAATACAAAAAACGTCCCAAATCCTGACATTACAGGGCTTTTCTCCCAGAGTCCACCTAATTGACTGACATTGCAAGTTCCCGTCCGTTTAATTAATGAAGAAGCTATTAAAAGCAATGCACTTGTACTAATTCCACTAACTATCATTTGCATTATAGTTCCCTGTAATGCAGTTTCGTTAAAAGAATATAGCCCCAACAAAATAAAGCCCATGTGACTGATACTGCTGTAAGCAGCAATAAGCCGGAGATCATCCTGGACAAAAGCCATAAAAGCCCCATAAAATATTGTGATTATTCCCAGGACAAATGCAGCATTCGTTAATAAACCGAAGGCATCTGGAAATATTGGGATAACAAACCGTATAATTCCATAAGCGCCGGTTTTTATCATTAATCCTGTAATTACTGCTGTTATTGGTGCATCGGTGAACGAACCAGGCAACCAGCCGTGAAATGGCAATACTGGTAACTTTACAAAAAATGCGGCCAAAAATCCAAGCATTATAACCGATCCAACTTTTATTCCATAAGAATAACTTAAAAATCCAAAATAGTCAAATGAATAAATACCGTTATTTCGGCCATGTATAAAATATAAACATAAAATAGACAACAACATTAACAAACCACTCGCCTGGGTATAAACCAGAAATTTAAATGAATTCTTTGATTCGCTGTTTTTACCAAACAACACCATAAGCAGGTAGATCGGGACAAGCATCATTTCCCAGAAAAAGAAAAACAACAATAAGTCGAAAGCCAGGAAAATACCAGTTACTCCGGCAATCATCAACAATGTATTGAAATAGTAAAACCCTTCGTCATCAGTTTTAGGCGATGCTAAAACTGAAATAAAACCAAGGATTAATGTTAGCATAATCATTATGAAACTCAATCCATCCATTGCTAAATGTATACTGGCGCCAACTGAATGAATCCA
Organism: uncultured Bacteroidota bacterium; assembly: GCA_963726845.1. Lineage (GTDB taxonomy): Bacteria > Bacteroidota > Bacteroidia > Bacteroidales > DTGW01 > CAVSGB01. Next base: position 5,293 of record CAVSGB010000177.1, read on the forward strand.
TTCTGTTTGATATTCAAACATCCAACTACCATGCTTGAAAAGTGAAGGAAATGCAACAAGGTTCCAGGAACCAAAAAGTAAAATAACATCAACTGCTAAAGCAAGCAGGGCAATATAACGCGGTAATGAATTACTCCAATTTGAAGCAATTAAAGATACGATAGCCCCGGTGATAATAGTCAATATCAGAAATATCATTATCATAGGAAAAGCATTAATGAAATTGTTAAAATTAAACCTATAACAATTCCCGTTAAATACCAGTTAAGACGGCCATTTTGAGTAAATGAAACTATTTTGCTAAGTTTGTCGAATGCTATCCCGATTGAATCAAAGAAACGATCTACAACATCTGACTTGTTGGAATTGGCAATTGCTACAAAAGGGCGAACAAATAATGTATCGTAAAGCTTGTCGAAATTCCATCCATTTAGGAAGAATTGCTGAAATGGTGAAGGATTGTAAGTTGAAACAGTTTTTTTCAAGAACATTGAATAGGCTATATATATGCCTGAAAGAGAAATAATGGCCGAAAGAATTTGGAACAACCATTCATGTGCTTCAACGGATTTTAGTACTGTTTGCGGCAATGTATTTTCTATCAAATTTGAAAAAATTGTAACATGCCCAAAATTTCCGGGCAATTGAATAAACCCGCCAAAAGTTGTAAGAATGGCTAAAACAATAAGTGGAATTGTCATCAATTTACCAGGATTATAATGGACATGTGTTTTTTCTTCACCATAAAAAGTAAGAAAAACCATACGGAAAGTGTATATTGATGTTAGAAAAGCTCCTGTAAACCCTGCCAACCAAAGCCAAACACTTCCATTCCCGGCTGAAAATGAAAACCACAAAATCGCATCTTTACTATAAAATCCTGCAGTTATAAGCGGCAAAGCGGCAAGTGAAGCAGAGCCAATTAAAAAAGTCCAGAAAATTACGGGTAGTTTTTTTCGTAGCCCGCCCATTTTAAACATATCCTGTTCATGGTGCAAAGCCATAATAACAGCGCCACCTGCAAGGAAAAGCAAAGCTTTAAAAAATGCATGGATCATAAAATGAAATATCCCTGCCGACCATGCGCCCACGCCCAACGCGAGAAACATATATCCAATCTGACTGATAGTAGAATATGCAAGTACACGTTTTAAATCATATTGAAAAAGGGCACTAATTCCGGCAAGTAAAAGTGTCAATGCACCGACAATTGCAACAATAGTCATAGCCAAAGGTGATAATGCAAAAAGCACATTCGTTCGTGCAATAAGGTATACACCGGCAGTGACCATCGTGGCTGCATGTATCAATGCGCTTACAGGCGACGGGCCTGCCATAGCATCGGGCAACCAAACCTGCAAAGGCAATTGTGCCGATTTGCCAACTGCCCCGCCCAACAATAACAACGCAATAGTGAGAGCCAAAGTTGAACCAATAGCAATTGTACCTGGAGCTGCCGTCAAAATATCATGAATATTTAAAGTCCCAAAATTTACAAACAAAATGAAGAGGCCAACGAGCATTGCAGTATCGCCAACACGGGTTACAATAAATGCTTTTCGGGCTGCATAATTATTGGCCGGATCTTTATAGAAAAACCCAATTAACAAATATGAACAAAAACCAACGCCTTCCCATCCGAGATACATCAACAGTAAATTATCAGCTAGGACTAATGTCAGCATTGAGCCAACAAATAAATTCATATAGGCGAAAAAACGGGCATAACCCTCATCGAAACTCATGTATTCAATAGAATACAAATGAATGAGAAAACCAACAAATGTGATTACAAAAATGAAAACCAACGATAATGAATCGAGATGGAAAGCTATTGAAGGTGAGAATCCGGAAATACTAAACCAGTTCCAAAGTGTTTGGTTAAAAATCTGTTCGTGTGAAGGAAGATTTAAAAATTTTATTCCAATACTAATAACCAATAATGCAGCAACACCAATAGTTCCGGAACCAATGATAGCTTGTATCTTTTTAGGAAAATGTTTTCCAAAAAGCGCTAAAATTAAAAATCCTGAAAATGGTAAGGCTGGCACCAGCCAAAGCAATTGTAACATATTATTCTTAATAAATTTTATTACCTCAACCCCTTAAAAAGGGGCTATAACTATGAAGTGCCTTTAATCAGCACATTAACATATTAACACATCAGCACATCATTTTAAGGTATTCAAGCTTTCTGTATCAACTGTTTTAAAATGTTTAAACATTTGAATAACCAATGCAAGTGCGACAGCAACTTCAGCCGCGGCTACAGCAATTATAAATATGAACATCACTTGTCCATCCGGTTGTCCAAAACGGGAACCTGCAGCAATAAATACAAGTCCGGCGCTGTTCATCATAATTTCAAGCCCCATCAACATGAATAATATATTTCGCCTGACCAATATCCCGACAAAACCAATCATGAAAAGAGTTCCGGCCAATATTAATTGTTCTTCAAAAGTAATGACCATTTTGACTTTAAAATAAGTTGTTTTTTTCTTGATTCTTCTATCTTATATTCCTATTCGTTTTCTTTTATGTCCGATTCTTGTGAAACTTCCAAATATCTGTGAAGATTTCTTTTTTTTGTCCTTCCTAAATGATACGCACCAACAATTCCTGCAAGTAATAAAATTCCTATGAGTTCGGCACCCAATAAATAGGTTGTGAATAAGCTTACAGCGATTTGTTTTACCCCAACAACTTGCACCTTTGCCTGCAAAGGGTTATTGGTTAGAAAAGCATAAATAAACTCCACAATTAAAACTAAGCTTAATACTGTTGGAACAATCCAGGTTTTGTAGCCGGTTTTTGACTTTTCATCTTCAGGGCTTTTGTCCAGGTTAAGCATCATAACCACAAAAACAAAAAGTATAACTATTGCACCGGCATAAACTATTATTTCGAGTGCCGCTGCATAAGGAGCGCCTGAGATATAAAATACAACTGCAACTGCTAACAACGATAAAACAAGGTAAAGCAATGCATGAACGGCATTATGCCTCGTAATTACCATGATCGATGCAATAATTGCAATTAATGAAGCTATGTAAAATAATATGTTCATTTAGAAAGCCTCCCCTGACCCCTCCAGAGTAGGGGAAAATTATTATTGTAAAATTTATTTCTTTGTTTCATTCTATTTTTCTAATTTCCTCTTCTTTCTTCCCTCCTCTGGAGGAGAATAGGAGAGGCTTATAATAAATCTCTTACATCGGTTGGTGGCTCTTCATTTGCACCAGTCCCTTTTTTCTTCCCAGATATTTCAACACCAGACTGGCTGTAAAAATTATAATCATGATATTTCCCGGGCCACTGATTAATAAGTTTTCTTTTTCATAAACCAGATTTTGGCGCTTGTATTCAGCAATTTCGAAATCGGGCGTAAGCTGAATTGCATTTGTAGGGCAAGCTTCTTCGCAATAGCCGCAAAAAATGCAGCGCGAAAAGTTTATCCTGAAAAATGCCGGATATCTTCTGCCAGTTTCGTCCTCAGTTGCCTGTAAAGATATGCAATCGGTGGGACAAGCTGCTGCACATAAATTACATGCCACACATCTTTCGTTTCCATCGGGGTCGCGTGTAAGTATTATACGTGCGCGGTAACGTGCTGGTAAAAAAGGTGCTTTTTCAGGATATCCCTTGGTTTCCCTCTTTCGGAATGCATGTGTAAAAGTTATTAATATACTTCGAAGAATGCTAAACATGTTTTCTTATTTCATTAATAAAATCGCGGCTGTTACCATAATATTGACCAAAGTCAAAGGTAAAAGTATTTTCCAACCTACTTCCATGAACTGGTCGTATCGTGGGCGCGGCAATGATGCCCTTAATAAAATTATAAAAGCTATAAAACAAAATGTCTTGAACAAAAACCAAAATACCGGAGGCAGCAATGTTGCATAAGGGATGAAAGTTGGAGCCAGCCATCCTCCAAAAAATATGGTTACTACCATTGCTGAAACCAAAGTAATTCCGAGGTATTCGCCAACAAAAAACATTCCGAACTTGATACCTGAATATTCAGAATGGAACCCTGCGATCAATTCACCTTCAGCTTCGGGCATGTCGAAAGGCGCACGGTGCGCTTCGGCAACTGCGGCAATTAGAAAAATGCAAAAGCCTACAAACTGTGGGAAAACAAACCAGACATGCTTTTGGGCTTCCACGATTCCTTTAAGACTAAATGTTCCAGACATCATTACAACACCTAGTAACGAAAGTCCCATAAAAACCTCATAAGAAATCATTTGTGCTGCTCCACGCATACCACCTATCAAAGTATATTTATTATTAGACGACCAACCTGCAAGCACAATACTATAAGCGCCTAATGAAGAGTTTCCCAAAAAAAACAACAAAGCGATATTTGAATCTGCTACCAAAAAATCAGGTGCAAAAGGAACCAAAGCAAAACTGAATAATACAGTTAACATTATTGTAGCCGGGGCTAAAATAAATACCGGTTTGTCTGCAAATGGCGGAATCCAGTCTTCTTTGAGGAATATTTTAATCATATCTGCCGGAACCTGCATGATACCGTGCCAGCCAGTGCGGTTCGGCCAATGGCGGTCCTGCCATAAACCAAGTAACCTGCGTTCGACAAAAATATTTGCAGCAGCAATGGTAATTACCATCAATAATACTCCGGTTATAATAAATCCAATTGCCATAAGTGAAGCCCCCTAATCCCCCAAAGGGGGACTTTTTAATCCGTTTTATATTTAATTATGAACTTTTTACAAACCTAAACTTTTATAATCTTTAGTGGTGCGTGTTTGTAATGCGTGCCTTTATTTCAAATAAAAATTCTAATCCCTGTTCCTTTAGCTTTTAAAGCGTTGTTCAATTCTTTCAAGTATTTATTCGATGCCTGCACCGAATTCCATCCCGGAGCCCAATAGAATGATGTCAATGCTGCAGGAGGAATTGATTTACTTCCTTCCATAGAATATGCAAGCGCTGAGTTTTCATCCTGAGCTGGTTTTGGTTCACTTACATTTATATTTGCAAGTATGGATGTACGTCCGCTAAAACGCGGAGTTTGACGTGGAACCTTCAAACCGTTTTCACGATAATTAGCATCAGGGGCAACATCTTTTATTGATGCAAGCAATGAGAATTCAGTTGAAATTTCATTTACAATGCTATCGAAATCCTGTTTCTTAGTTCCATTTTTTAAAGCATAAATTTCACTGAGCCATTTCCAGCTTTGGTGAATTTCATCTTTTGCCGGCAATACGCTGAAATATCGTTGCATCCTTCCATCGGAATTTACCAATGTTCCTTCACTTTCTGCAAAAGTTCCTGAAGCCAGCAACAAATCTGCATGATTTGAAATTTCAGATTTGGTATGATCAAGAACGATGATATTTTTTACTTTTTCAAAAGCAGTTTTAATATTTTCTTGATTCGTCCTTTTATAAATATTGTTTTCAAGTATGACGACATTGTCTGAATCGTTATTTTTAATGGATTCCATCGCCTGATCAAGATTTTTTTCTGAGAGGATACTTAATCCAAGGCTATTGCATTCCGGGACAACAAAGTAAAGACTAACTTTTAGTTCATCGGTTTTTAATGACAAAGCTACGTTCAATGATGCTTCAATTAATTCTTTGCTTTTCAATTGAGTGCCTGAAATCACAACTACTGATTTGCAACCTTTGAGGATTTCGGCAACTTGTTTTATTTCTGAAGATATTTCATTTGAAACATTTTCATTTTTCAAATAAGCTACAATTGTCTGTCCAAACTGAATTATTCCTGCCGGATCCTTTCTAAATGTTAAGGTTGCTATATCATCAATTTTAGTTTTTTCCGGAGTAGTAACAAAAAGTGGCCCTTTCACATCCACGATTGCATTATTTGCAGCAATATTGTTCCAATCTGGAATGTTTAATTTTGCTGCAATCGACATCGGTTTATTTTTTACCGATTGACGCACTGTTAATGCCAAACGTGGCGCTGTTTGTAAAATATCTTCACCAAGAATTAAAACAGCTTCAGCTTTCTCAATTTCAAGCAGGCTGGGAACATGAACTTTCCCACTTTGATAAATATTTTGAATTTCTTTTAAGAGTGAAAATTCAGTTGCATCAATTCCGGCGTAAAAATTTTCTTTACCAACTAATTTTTGTAATGTATAATTTGATTCTAAAGAAGCAGTTGGCGAACCAATACCAATTGTTTTGCCGGTGGATAATATATAATTTACCCTCTGAACGGCATCGTTATAATTGATAGGTACTTTGGTCGACTTTGTAGCTTTATAAATTGATTGCTTAATCCTCATTTCGGCATCGTTCACAAATTCATATCCAAAGCGGCCACGGTCGCATAAGAAATAACCATTTACTTCTTCATTATAGCGGTTAAGTGTCCGCCTGATTTCTCCATAACGTTCGCCAATAATGGTGTTGCAACCAACGGCACAATGCGTACAAATACTTGGGGCATTTGTCAAATCCCATTTCCGGGTATAATGTTTTTTTAAAGTTTTATCTGTAAAAACGCCGGTTGGACAAACCTCAACAAGGTTTCCGCTAAATTCGCTTTCTAATGCACCGTCTTCAAACCGGCCAAAATACAAGTGATTGTGTGAGCCAAAAACACCTAAATCTGTCCCGCCTGCATAATCTTTGTAATATCTTACGCACCGGTAGCACTGGATACACCGGTTCATTTCGTGGTTAATGTAAGGACCGAGGTATTGGTTTTTATAAGTACGTTTTTTAAATTCGTACCTTCTGTAATTATGGCCTGTCATCACAACCATATCCTGTAAATGACATTCGCCGCCTTCATCGCAGATCGGGCAATCATGCGGGTGATTGGTCATCAGGCTTTCGAGAATAGAGGAACGGAAATCTTTTACTTCATCATCGTTGATAGAAATAAACATTCCATCGGCAACAGGTTCCATACAGCTCATCACAATCCGGCCTTTGGTATCATTTGCATCGCGATAGCGCTTCACGGCACACAACCTGCAAGAACCAACCGAACCTAATGCCGGATGATAGCAAAAATATGGAATATCCAATCCGATTGAAAGACAGGTTTTGAGTAAGTTTCCCTGTGGTTCAACCTGAACTGGTTTGCCGTCTATGTAGATTGTTATCATAAATTGTTAAAATTCAAATTCGCTAAAAAAGAAATTTTAAACGCCAAGACGCTAAACCGCAAAGCAAAAAATTGACAAATAAATTTTGTGCCTTTGTGTCTTTACGTTTGAAAACTAACTTTTCCAAGGGCATCTTTTTTCTTTAATATGACTTTCAAAATCATCAGCAAAATATTTTAACCCGCTTTGCAGCGGTTCCATTGCACCAGGCGCCAAGGCACAAAAAGTGTTTCCGGGCCAAGGTATTTTGTGTGAAATTTTAAAATATCAATATCTTTTTCAGTTCCATGTCCTTCTTCAATTTTCATGAGTACTTTTTCAACCCAGGGCAATCCTTCGCGGCAAGGTGTACACCAGCCGCAGGATTCATTTGCAAAAAATCTGATAAGATTGTGAATAAAAGCAACCGGACAGGTTTTATCGTCCATTACAATCATTGTGCCAGTTCCCATTCGGCTCCCGACTTTTGAAACTGATGAAAAATCCATTGGAACATCCAAGTGTTCTTCAACCAGAAAATCAGTTGATGCGCCACCCGGGAGCAATCCACGAAATTTATAACCATCTTTCATTCCACCGGCATGAATTTCGAGCAATTCACGAACTGTTACACCCAAAGGTAATTCCCATACTCCTGGTTTTTTAACCTGGCCACTTACTCCATAAAGTTTTGTCCCGCCTTCTCCTGTTTTACTCAAGCTTTTGAACCAAATCGGGCCATTTTTGATAATATGGGGAATATTGCAATAAGTTTCAACATTGTTAACAATAGTAGGTTTTCCAAACAAACCACTAAATTGCGGGAATGGTGGTTTTGCACGAGGTGTAGCCCTTTTCCCTTCCAAAGAATTTATCAATGCTGTTTCTTCACCACAAATATAGCGACCTACAGAAGTATGTAAGTGTAGTTCGAAATTAAATCCTGTTCCTAAAATATTTTTTCCGAGATATCCGGCTTCGTAAGCTTCGGCCAAAGCTTTTTCAACAATTTTATGTGCTTTTTTGTAAGCCCAGCGGATAAAAATAAATCCTGCACTGGCATTAACAGCCCGTGCTGTAATGATCATGCCTTCTATTAACTGGTGCGGGTCACCTTCGAGAAGTAACCTGTCTTTAAAAGTACCAGGTTCCATTTCATCGCCGTTTGAAATTACGTACCGGGTTTCTTTAGGATCATCAATTTTAACAAAAGACCATTTCATGCCTGTATTAAAACCCGCACCACCACGACCCACAAATTGGAATCCCTGACTGCCTGTGTAATTTGTGGCGAAGTCATTTCTGTTAAGGCTTTTGCAACACCAGAATATCCTCCAGTTTTAATATAGTCTTTTAAACTGCATGGGCCTTTTTCGGGATTTATGTTTTGTGTTAGCGGAGTTTCCATAAGCCTCCCCAAACCCCTCCAAAAGAGGGGATTTTAGTACCAAACATTCTATTTTTAAATTTTATCTTCAACTTATTAATTCCTAAATTATAATTAAGGCCTTCTTTCTCCCCTCCTTCGGATGGGTTTGGGGAGGCCACTTATTATTTATATTTCTCTAAAATTTCATCCAGCATTTCTGGTTTTAGTTTATTGTAATGGTCATTATTAATCATCAATGCTGGGGCATGGTCGCAATCTCCCAGGCATGGGTTTGGCAGAAGAGTAAACCGATGGTCAGATGTTGTTTCTCCAAATTTAATCCCAAGCTTTCTTGAAATATAATTGTAAACCGACTCGAATCCTAACATGTAACATGTAACTGAATTGCATATAAAAATAATATTCCTTCCAACCGGTTTACGAAAAATCATGGTATAAAAAGTTGCCACACCATCAACCTCTTCGGATGACATTTCAAGAATTCCGGCAACATCTTTAATGCTTTCATCCGAAACCCAACCTCGATGTTCCTGCACAATTTTTAAGGCTTCAATGCAAGCTGCACTATTAACCGGATAAAGGTTTAATTCGTGTTCTATTTCTTGTATTTCTTTTTCTGTTAACATAAAAAGCCTCCCCCCTGCCCTCCAAAGGAGGGGGAGCTTAAAAGGGTTTATTTTTGTAAATTGTCAATCATTTAATTTTATATTTTGTCGCCTCTTCTTTCTCCTCCCTTTCGGGAAGGTCAGGTGGGGCTTTATTATCTGTCTAAATCAGCCAAAACAAAATCAACTGCTCCCAGGATTGCCAATAAATCTGGGATTGTATATCCTTTGCTTATATATGGCACCATCTGGATATTTGGAAAACTTGGTGTACGTATCCTCGAACGATAAGCCGAGGTATTATGGTCGCTTATCAGATAATATGCATTGCTGCCTTTGCAAGCTTCAATCTGAAGCATCGCTTCTCCGGCAGGAATAACTGGTCCCCAGGTCACTCCGAGAAAATGTGTTATTAAAGTTTCAATATCTTTTAAAGTATTTTCTTTCTTTGGAGGAGTTGCCAATGGATGTTCAGATTTATAAGAACCTTCAGGCATGAGTTTAATACATTGCTCTATTATCCTGACACTCTGGCGCATTTCCTCTACGCGAACGAGAGCACGGTCGTAGCAATCTCCATTTTTTCCTGTAGGGATATCAAATTCAAATTGTTCGAAACCGCTATAAGGACGCTTCTTTCTTAAATCCCATTCAAAACCGGTGGCACGCAAAGCCGGGCCTGTAATTCCCCACTCTATTGCTTCATCGGTATTGAAAGCGCCAATACCAATTGTCCTTGCTTTAATAATTCGGTTCTGGATTATAACTTTATCCCATTCTTTCAGGCTTTTTAAAAAGTGTTTGCAGAAATCCTGAACCATTGCTTTCCATCCATTCGGAAAAGTCCTGGGCAACACCGCCAATACGGAACCAGTTCGGGTGCATACGCCCTCCGGTGATGGATGATATGATATCGAAAGCGCGTTCCCTGTCATTAAACGTATAAAAGACCGGTGAAATTTGTCCTAAATCCTGGGCAAAAGTGCCGTACCATACTAAATGGCTAATTATCCGAAACAATTCAGAAGTCATAACCCGGATTATCATCGCCCTATCAGGAACAACGATGCCAGCCATTTTTTCTAATGTCAGCAAATAGGATAGATTGTTCATTACACCGGCTGTATAATCAATCCTGTCGGTATAAGGAATAAATTTATGCCATGTCTGGCGTTCGCCCATTTTTTCTGCGCCTCGATGGTGGTAACCTATATCCGGGACGATGTCTAATATTTCTTCTCCATCGAGCTGCAAAATGAGCCGCAACAAACCATGCGTTCCCGGGTGATCGGGGCCTAAGTTGAGGAACATGAATTCAGCATCTTCACTTTCCCGCTTCATTCCCCATTCTTCGGGCTTGAATTTCAAAGCTTCTTCTTCGCGGGTACGGTCTTCTTCGGAAAATGTAAAAGGCCCTGATTCAGTAGCCCTTGCAGGATATTCTTTACGAAGCGGATGGCCAATCCAGGTAGTTGGCATTAAAATTCTTCGAAGGTGCGGATGGCCTCTCAAACTTTATACCGAACATATCAAAAACTTCCCGCTCGTACCAGTTAGCATTTGCCCAAAGATCAGTAATAGAAAGTATTGATGGAAATTCTCCAATTAATGGAACTTTGACTCTGATATCCTGATTTCGGCCAAATGAGGTTAAATGATAAACAACGGAAAAATCACATTTTGGAAAGCCTTCATTTTTTGTCCTTGTCCTTTCGTCTACTGCAGTGAGGTCGTAGAGCATTTTAAAAGGTTTTCCAATATCATTTTTCAAAAACGAAAGGACTTTTTTCATTTTATCTGAAACAACCCAAAATGTTGGCATTTCATCAATAGTAAATTGCTGTATTATTAGCTCCTCACCAAATTTTAATTTAAGTTCATTTATAATTTCGTAATTGGCCATTTTTTAAGAGCTATCTAATCTTACAATAAATACTTATCAGTGTTTCCACTTATCTTCTTTTTCGAAGAAAGGAATCCGGAGTCCGGAGTCCGGTATCCGGTCTCCAAAAAATTATATTTCATCGGGCGATTTCAGTTTTGTTGCTGCCATACGCCTTTCATTCATTAAATCGCGAATAATTGGTTTTTCAGGTTTGTGAACTTCCTGATCTCCCATTGTCCAACTCAAAGGACGATTTTCTTTTCCCATGGATTCTTTCAATAATAACAATCCATGCAAAAATGATTCTGGTCTTGGAGGACAACCGGGGATATATAAATCAACAGGCATAATTTTGTCAATTCCCTGTACCACACTATAAATGTCGAACATCCCGCCGGAATTGGCGCACGAACCCATTGAAATTACCCACTTGGGTTCCATAAGCTGATCATAAAGTCTTTTAATTGTGGGTGCCATTTTAATAAATGGTGTTCCGGCGACTATCATCAAATCGGCTTCACGCGGTGAGCCACGCAAAACCTCAGCGCCAAAACGGGCAATATCAAAACGGCTTGTCCAGGCAGTAGCAAATTCCACAAAGCAGCAAGATAACCCAAAACCGAAAGGGAAAATTGAATTCTTTCGTCCCCAGCCAATAAGGTCATCCAGGGTACTGAACAAAATAGATTGCTGTACTGCCTGCTCCATCGACAATTTGGTGAAATTGCCAGAACCTATTCGCTGCGCCTGGTTTAATGTAAACTTCATATTTGTACCCTTCCCTAACCCCTCCAAAAGAGGGGCTTAAAACAAACTATTATTTTAAAAAACCTGCCCTTACCATCTTTTACCCTCCCCTTTGGGGAGGGCAGGTTGGGGCCTACTTCAAACTTTCTTCAGTAATCTTGCTTTTCGGCATTGCTTGTAAAATCTTTTTCCCGTCAGGCCCAAAATCAAGTGCCCCAATTCTCCATTCGTAAATTAATACGGCAAATAGCAAACCGATAAACACTGATATTCCGATATATCCTGCCCATCCAAGTTCCTTAAATGCAATTGCATAAGTAAGGATAAATGCAGCATCGAGATCGAATATGACGAAAAAAATGGCTACCATATAAAAATGGGAAGAAAAGCGGACCCTTGCATCACCTGTTAATGGCATTCCTGCTTCAAAAGGTTCATTTCGAAAACGGGCTTCATGGCGTTCGCCAAGCACATGCGAAAAACCAATCATGAAAGCCACAACAAATATTGCCGCAGCGCCGTAAATAATGAATGAAAACAGATTAGAAATAGCAAGTAAAATCATAAATGCTGTTATAAAAATAACATTAAAAAAGCAAAAAAATTTCACATTTTGCGGTTGCTAAATTAAAAAGAAATTTGTTTTTTGAACACCCATTTATTAATTTGGTTCAGTAAGAATATAAAAAGAAATTTTACATTACTAATGCTATTCAGGATAAGTGTCTGATTGCCTGTCTACAGAGCTTTGTATAATTTTACAAAAAAAATTATACAAAAAAAGCCCACCCTAAAAATTTATTTTAAATATTTTAGTGGTGAGCTTACCTAAAGATATAACTAACTAAACTTTACTAAAACTAACATTAACTATTTCACATACAATTTTTCTAATCTTTATTACAATAAAAGTTCGTCATGGACATTTAAATGCAATTAAAAAGTATTGATTCTTGTAATTTTTGCTGTTTTAGTGTTTTGGTTACAAGAAATAGTATAACAATCATTAAAACACCAGTTCACTAAATTTCTCCAAAAAGTCTGTCAAATTAATATTTTAAAATTGTCATTTAAATATTCTTATTTTGTTTTATCATTTTTAATGCCAATTATTTTATAGAATTGGTTTTAAAGTATTAATACAGAAATTAATTTTATAAGTTTTGTCCGGAAATGAACATTATAATTAAATAGCGTACACTACATGTTTTTGAAAAATCATTTTTCACTTCTTAAAAAGCATCATTTAAATTCCCTTAATTTTAAACCGAAATAATATTTATTGAAAAAATGATCAGGAAGCTCTGTATTTCGGATTTGTTAATTGTTATTATAACACTAACACTGATAAATAATCTAAATGCAAATGATAATAATTTGCCGCAACGTTTGAACCTCGAACAGTTTATCGACTCAACTATTGTAAACCATCCAGAGATAAAAAATTCACAGATTAAAATTATTTCTGCTACTGAAAATTCTAATAATTTTTCTACAGTTGAAACCAATGGAATTTATTTACCAGAGTGGAAACAGGTTTTCTGAAATGATTGACAGGGACATAGAAATAAAACAGAATTTTGGTTCGCCGATAAAATGGATAGCGGATAATAATTTCAACAAAAATTTAATTTTAGAAAAAAGGACTGAGGCTGAAATACTAAAATTTCAATTAATATCTAAAGTAAAATCTGCATATTATTTATGCGTATATGAATCAAACCGGATAGAGTTATTTAAAAAGCTGAAACAGTCATGCAGTTTGTTTCAAAACGACAGCAACATAATAAGTATCTTACAAAAAACTATTCTGGAAGCCAAATGTGCCGATTGGCAAAGTCAGGCAGATATGGTGTATAATGATTTTTTAATTGCAAAAAATAATTTGCTCCAGACATCATACATTAATGCAGATGTTGAGCCAAATATCGAAGAATTAAAAATAATAGAAATTGATGCTTCAAAAGATACCTCTATAAGAGCTCCGGGAAAACTAATCCAATCAAATTTTGAAAATAAGTTATTGTTGGCAAAATCTGAGCTAAAAACTGCAAATTCTAAATTCTACCCTGAAATTATGTTTGGATATTTCGATCAGACAATTAATAAAACAGGTGGTTTCAGGGGGTGGGAAGTTGGAATATCTATACCGTTGATTTATGTTCCACAATATAAAAAAAGGGAAGAGGCTTTGATGAAAATCCAAATGGCAAATAATTCGTTACTATTCGAGAAATTTAATATAGTAAGAAATACTGACAGGCTTTATATTCAGCTGAATAAGCTATTTGAAAGGTTGAATTATTACTATGATTTTGCGTTGAAACAGGCAGATGTTTTGGAAGAAACAGCTACAAAAGAATACCTGGGTAAAACAATTAATTGCGGTGAATATGTACAAAGCATTGAGGCAGCTTATAAAATCAGGCTCGATTACCTGGATGTCTTGAATAAATATAATCAGGCCGCGATAGAATTGGAGTTGTATATTTATTAAGAAAGTGTTGGATATTGGCTGTTAGGTTTTAGGAATTAGTATTGGTGAGTTCTTTGTATTTTGAATAAACCTCTATTCAAAATACTTTCTCGAAATTACTCTCACCGGAATCCATGATGTTACGAAGCCTACCAACAAAACTGTTGCAAATACCAGTATTACATCAGAAAAAACAATTTTTACCGGATATTTGTCAATAACGAAGGAACCGCTTCCCTGAAGTTTTACAAAACCGTACTTTAATTGAAGCCAGCAAATAAACAAGCCAATTATAGCTCCGAGGAACGCCCCGAAAATTGAGTTTACCCAACCATTGTAAAGAAATATTTTTCTAATCGTTTTCCAATCGGCACCTAAATTATTGAAAGTTTTAATATCCCTTTTCTTGTCAAGAATTAGCATAGTAAGCGATCCCATAATGTTCATCGATGCTACGATGAGGATAAATGTGAGAATGAAAAAAATAGCCCATTTTTCACTTTTCATTATTTTGTAAAAGAGTTGCTGTTGCTGGTAGCGGTCTTTTACAGAAAAATCTTTCCCCATGTACGAAATAATTTGTTCCTGAATTGTTCCAATATTGCTTCCTGGTTTGGTTTTTATTTCAAGGGCAGTTACTTCTTTTGTATATTCAAGAATGTCGCGGGCAAAACCAATGGGGACTAATACATATTTTGCATCGAAATCCTGTTCAATTGAAAAAATACCAGATGGTACAATATATTTCTTGTTGAACATTTCTTCGGGGATCAGGGTAATTTCGACTGTCCTGCGCGGTACATTTATTATAAGCGGATCGCCTGCATGCGTGTTGACCGAAAGATAATATGCCACACCTTGTCCGACAACTGCAAAAGGAATGTTCCCGTTCTGAAGTAAAAATTTTCCTTCGGTCATTTTTTTATCAACACCTGACACAACCGAAAAATTGGGAGTAACTCCTTTTATCGAAGCAATGTAAGTTTTGCCCTGATATTGAAGTAAAGCATTTTCTTCTACAACTTCGGCAACTTCATCAACGCCAGGTATATTTTTTAGATGCACCATTTTTATTGAGTCTGGCGTAAATGTCTTTCCTTCATTCAGTGCAATTTTTATATCAGGGTCAAAAGAATTAAAAAGAGATTTAATAAGTTCATCGAATCCATTAAAAACGGAAAGTACTACAATAAGTGCCAAAGTACCAACTGCAACACCGATAATGGAAATGATGGAAATAAAATTAATTGCCGAGTGGGATTTCTTTGCAAACAAATACCTGCGTGAAACGAAAAATGGGAATTTTGAAGCGTTATAAAACATATTAAAATATGACATTTAAGATTTCTGACTTAAGTATAAGTTTATAATACATTGGCTTTAGCCATAAATAATTTATCGTTTGACAATTTCGAAGCCATATCTTTCAATAAATTTATCGTATTCATCTGCAAACGAAACCGTCTTGTGATGATCAGGTTGTTTGGCGATATAATTTCGCACTATATCAATTTTATCATCGCCAACACCTAAAGCTAAGTATTCGTCCTGCCATTCAAATTTTTTATCTGTCAATTTCATTTGGTTTATCCAATGTGATGATCCACCTTTTATTAATTGTGCAATTTTGCCTATACTTAAATCATCATATAGAGAAACAAGAGTGTGAATATGGTCAGAAAATCCATTTATAAAATCAATGTAAATATTTTTCATTTTTGCATTATCGCGAATATGTTTAAATATTTCTGGGCGAATGGTTTCTATAAAAAATGGATACCTATTTTTGGTAGACCACACGAAATGAACGTAAACTTTAATAAACGACATAGACAATTTTTAGTTTTGGCTAAAGCCAGATTTATTTTATTTTTAAACCGTAGTCTAAAGGCTTAGGCTATTCAGAAAAATATTTTCAATTATGGAATTGTTATTATCTGGTTTTGGTAATTTTTTTACATATATCTTACTTATTAATCTGTTAATTTATTTCCAC
Organism: uncultured Bacteroidota bacterium; assembly: GCA_963726845.1. Taxonomy (GTDB): domain Bacteria; phylum Bacteroidota; class Bacteroidia; order Bacteroidales; family DTGW01; genus CAVSGB01. The sequence continues at coordinate 21,500 of CAVSGB010000177.1, forward strand.
GCTTTCACCATCAGGCCGGTACCGGTTTTATGGTTCCCGATTAAATCGAAAAAGTTAAATACAATGCAAAATGGAAAAGTAACCAAATAATAAAAAGGCAGAATAATAAAAAATAATTTGCTTGAATTGAGTAAAATAATTGGATATTTCATTGATAATTTCCACGAAATTTTACCTGGCAATCCATAAGTAAACTTAGTTTGGACTTTGGAAAAACCTGCAGATTTTAGTTTTTCTTCTATATCGTTGGTGTTATATCCATCGCGCACATGCTCCGCTATAAAAGACTTATCGTGTTCATTATGCACATCTGACCCTCCTTGGTTTGACGGGGTAGAAATAAGCAATA
>CAVSGB010000178.1:0-31454 GCA_963726845.1 uncultured Bacteroidota bacterium
ACACCACCATGTATTGCTTGAGCATGGCCGCGCTTGATCAGGCCTGCCACCCCGAGTGCGACGACGACATCGGCGATCTCGAAGCGGAAAAGACGACGGAGCTTGGCGGGTCGCGGACGACGATGCGCCGCTGCGTGAGGAATGCAGGAAGATGACGTGCGGCATGACGGTCGCGCCGAGGATGCCGGTGGCCAGCAGCACGCCTTCGGCGCCGCCGAACCGCGGCACCACCGGGCGACGGCGACCTGGTCCAGCCGGCCGCGCGAGGACATCTCGATGAGGTAGCTGACGGCGATGACGCCGACGAATGACGTGATGACCGCTTCGAGCGGGCGGAAGCCGTAGCGTTCGAGGCCGAGGATGGCGAATGTCGCGATGCCCGTCAGGATGCCCGCGAGCCAGAGCGGGATCCCCAGCAGCAGGTTGAAGCCGATCGCCGCGCCGAGGAACTCCGCCAGGTCCGTGGCCATGGCGACGATTCCCTCAGCACCCACATGCGTCCAGACGGCGGTCGGAACCGGTCGCGGCAGTGCTCGGCGAGGTTCTTGCCCGTGGCGATGCCCAGTTTGGCCGAGAGGCTCTGGAGCAGCATGGCCATCAGGTTGCTGGCGACTACGACCCAGAGCAGCAGGTAGCCGTACTGCGAGCCGGCCTGGATGTTGGTGGCGTAGTTGCCCGGGTCCACGTAGGCGACGCTGGCGATGAACAAGACCGCAACCGAACCAGGCTACAAAAGTATCAGATCCTCTTTCATGGTGGCGGTGAAGACGAACGCGGTTGGGCAACACAGGGTAAAACAGATTTAATTCTTGATAACCTTATTGCAGAAAAAAAGGCAAAGCCCATGCTCATCGTAATGGCTGATGGAAATTTCAGTACCGGAGGGTTTGGCGAAAATAACTTAAAAGCATTTGAGACAGAATTGAAACAGTGCTTAATACCTTTTGTAGAAAAAAACTTCCGTGTTGAAACTGATGCAAAAAACCGTGCGCTTGCTGGATTATCAATGGGCGGCATTCAAACCCTTTATGCAGGGGTAAACAATACACAACTTTTCTCGTATCTGGGTGTTTTCAGTTCAGGCTGGATACAACCCATGCAGGCTGATATTGCAAATAAACAATACAAGTTTATGAAAAATAAGGCTGATACAATCAACAGTAACTTAAAATTGCTCTGGATTACTATGGGTGGCAAAGAAGATATTGCTTATAAAAATTGTCAGCTTATGCTTGAAAAGTTTGATGAAATGAAGATTAAATACACTTATAGCGAATATCCCGGTGGGCATACATGGCCGGTTTGGAGGAATAACCTGTATAATTTTGCACAAATGTTATTTAAATGAAAATAAATTTTTGAATTAAGCTAAATCGAAGGAGCTATACATATTTAAAAAATTGGTATGAAAATGAGATTATTTGTATTTACAGCATTTTTCTTTTTTACTATAAATGCTTTCTCGCAAGATAAGAACTTTTATATTTTTCTTTGCTTTGGACAATCGAACATGGAAGGAAATGCAAAGTTTGAACCTCAGGATACAACAGTTGATAAGCGTTTTCAGGTTTTAGAAACTATTGATTGCCCTAAGCTGGGAAGAACTAAAGGAAATTGGTATCCCGTTGTTCCACCTTTGTGCAGGTGTTATACGGGTTTAACCCCTGCCGATTATTTTGGCCGTACATTGGTTGCGAACCTCCCGGAAAACATAAGAATAGGTGTAATTAATGTTTCTGTCGGTGGTTGCAAAATTGAATTGTTCGATAAGGATAATTATCAAAACTATGTTTCAGCAGCGCCGGAATGGTTGAAAAACATGGCTAAGGAATATGATAGCAACCCTTATGGGCGTTTGGTTGAGATGGCAAAGCTTGCCCAAAAAAATGGTGTTATTAAAGGAATATTGCTACATCAGGGAGAATCAAACACAAATGATACCCTTTGGCCAAATAAAGTAAAAGGAGTTTATGATAATCTATTGAAAAACCTGGACCTCAACCAAATTCAATACCTCTGCTTGCCGGTGAGGTTGTTAATGCCGATCAGGGAGGAGCTTGCTCTAGCATGAATTCAATTATTGCAATGCTACCCCAAACCATTCCAAATTCGTATGTCATTTCTTCGAAAGGATGTACAATGGTTCCGGACAAATTGCATTTTACTGCTGCAGGTTACCGGAAATTGGGCAGACGTTATGCAGTGCAAATGTTAGCTATTTTAGGTTGGTATTAAATTCTCATAACACGTATAACCTGATATGTTTTTAATAAGAAATAATTATATAAAATTCAATAGGTTGAAAATATATGCATATTTTTATTTTTTACTTTTCTTAAGCAATATCATTATTGCTCAAAACCCAATAATTTGTAACCAGTTTACTGCCGATCCCTCGGCAAGGGTTTTTGGAGATAGCGTTTACCTTTATCCATCGCATGATATTTTAGCTAAAGAAGGACACGGGCATGTTGGCTGGTTTTGCATGGAAGATTACCATGTATTTTCATCGGCAAACCTTACCGATTGGACTGACCATGGCGTAATAGTAAGCCAGGATAAAGTAAATTGGGCCGATTCAAATGCCTTTAGTATGTGGGCGCCTGATTGTATATATAGGGACGGAAAATATTATTTCTATTTCCCATCAATTACCAAAGATACGACCTATGGAAAAGGGTTTGCAATTGGTGTGGCCATATCAGAAAAACCTTACGGTCCTTTTATTCCTGAACTAAAACCCATCAAAAATATACATGGCATCGACCCTTGCCCGTTTATCGATAAAGACGGGCAGGCATATTTATACTGGGCTGCAAAGAATATTTATGTGGCAAAGTTGAAAGAAAATATGTTGGATATTGCTACTGAACCAGAAATAATTGCCAACCTGCCCGAGAAAGGTTTGAAAGAAGACCTTTGTATTTGAGCGTAATGGTTTGTATTACCTGACATACCCGCATGTCCAGAATAAAACCGAGTGCCTTGAGTATGCTGTTGGCAATAGTCCTACGGCGCCATTTAAAGTTACTGGCGTAATTATGGATGAATTGCCTGGTGGATGCTGGACTAACCAACAGTCGTTTATAAACTTCAAAAGCCAGTGGTATTTGTTTTACCATAGCAACGACTTGTCTCCAAAGTTTGATAAGAGCAGGTCCGTAAGGATCGATAGCTTGTTCTTTAATACCGATGGGACCATTCAAAAAGTTACTCCAACCTTGCGCGGTGTCGGGTTAACCAATGCTTCAGACAAGATACAGATCGACAGGTATAGTCGCATTAGCAATAAAGGAGCATCAGTTGAATTTATCGATTCGCTCAATACATTTGAAGGTTGGAAGACAGTGTTAGGGTCAGATGGGGCTTGGATTCAATATAATGCAGTAGATTTCGGGAACAAAAAATACAAAACGGTTCAAATAAAAGCTTATTCCCAAAAAGGTGGAACACTGCAAATCAGCCTGGACAGAAAGGATGGTACTATTCTCTCTGAGATTAAAATTTCTAAGTGCATAGAATGGAATACGATTGATGCAACGGTGGTGGACATTCAACCTGGGACACATAATCTGATTTTGTTATTGAAAGATAATAACCCAGTTGAAATAGACTGGATAAGATTTAAAAATTAGAATTCACTTTCTTATCATAAAGTATTAGTATTATGAAAAAATTATTCTTTACCCTTTTTCTTTCTTTGCCATTTTTTCTGAACGCACAAACGGCAAAGATAAAGATTGATATCGACAGGAAAATAGGTGAAATTGATCCTAAAATATATGGTGTATTTATGGAGCCAATTCACTTTAACGGAAAAATGATGGGTTTACCCGATACCGTAAATTTCAATACACTTTATGGGAATTTATATGCCCCCTCCTCTCCTCTGGCAGATGCGAATGGGTTTAGAAAAGATTATATTGATGCAATGAAAGAACTCAAAGTTACCAATATGCGTTGGCCTGGTGGAAATTATGTTATGGGCTATAACTGGCAAGACGGTATTGGGCCTAAAGAACAACGTCCTTCGCGAATAAACCTGGCTTGGGGCGAAACCGATAATAATCAGGTGGGCACTGATGAATGGGTTGCATTAAATAGGGCGATTGGAAGCGAAAATATTCTGTGTGTCAATCTTGGCCTTGGAACTATTGACGATGCCCGTTACTGGGTTGAATACTGCAATTTTAAAAAAGGAACTTATTATTCCGATTTACGTGCAAAATATGGACATGAAAAACCTTACAATGTAAAAATATGGGATCTTGGAAATGAAGTAGATGGTTCGCCATGGGAATTGGGGCATAAAGATGCCGATGATTATGTAAAAATTGCCAGAGAAGCTGCAAAAGCTATGAGGTTGGTCAGACCATTCCATAAAATTTGTTGCTTCAGGTTCTTCCTATTTCGAGCCAACCGGACAATGGGTTGAATGGAACAAAAAAATACTTTCAGGTTTAGGAGATATGGTTGATTATATTTCTATTCACGGTTACTGGAACTGGGGAAGCATGCCCGACTATTATACCTACATGGGACAGAGAGCAATGGAGTTTGAGGAAAAAATTAAAATACCTGCCGCTGAAATTGAAATAATAAAGGTTATGAAAGACTTTAAAAATCCCATCTATATTTCATTTGATGAGTGGGGAACATTCGGAAACAACCTTCTTTCGGTATTACCTATCGCTCAATGCCTGAATTCTTTCATCAGACATGCCGATGTGGTAAAAATGACGAATTTCACAATGATGACTTCACTTTTAGGCAGTGACAAAGATAAAGGAACTTTTAAGACACCTTTGTTTTACGTTTTTAAATCGTTCTCGAATAATTGTTTAGGCAGCTCTGTCGATACTTATGTTGAATGTGATACTTTCAATACCGAAAAGTTTAAAGGTATTCCTTATCTCGATGTTACTTCGGTTTACAATAAAGAAACAAATACCCTTTATATAAATGTTGTGAACAGAAATAAAGATAAAGCCATCACAACTGATATAATTTCCAGTACAGGCGAATTATCTGGAACGGCAGAGGTTATGGTAATAAACAACGAATCGCTGAAAGACCCATTCGTATTTGATAAACAGGGACATTATATCCCTTCAGCAAAAGAGATTAAGACAGGAAAAAATATATTAACCTTTTCATTCCCGGAACATTCTTTCACACAGATAGCAATAGGAGTAAAAAAATAATTGGATAACAGGCAGAATATTATAGAATTACAAAATAATATGAACATGCTATGAAAATAAAAAATATTTTATGCATCATAATGTTTTTGTGCTTTTTTCTGCCTTTACTGCATATTCGGGCACAGCAAGGTGGAAAACTTAAAATGTGGTATAACAAATCAGCAAATATTTGGAACTACGCAATTCCAGTTGGAAATGGAAGACTGGGTGCAATGGTTTACGACGACCCAGGGACTCTAAAATACGACTTACCAACAAATGCCGGTGAAACATAGTTAATTGTTTGTGAAAAAAAACAGATTTACAAAATAGTTCTATATATAATAATTAAAATGAATTAAGATGAAAAATTTTATCATGGTTAGTGAAAGATTAAAGAGAATAAAAAAGGCTTTTAGCCCAAAAATTTTCGCAAAGTTTATTTTTGTTTTTACTGGTGTTGCATCAACATTATGGTTTTTGATCCGGGTAATTCCTAAGCCACAACGCGCAGGTTATCCATGTATGAAAGCTGCAGCACCAATTATGTCTGGTTTTGTAATTTATCTTGTTACATTGAGTGGGTTTGCATTACTTTTTAAGCGGGCTTTTTCGAAATTCAGGCAGGCAAGGTACAAATCAGCAATAATTGCTATAATTACTTGTTTCATACTTGTAATTGTTTACAGCGTGAATGATGCAAAAAGAATTTTTGCAAGTACAACTTTAGCGCCTATTACACCGATAACATGGGATACCATTTTGCCCGATGGCGCTAATCATCCAATGGGAAGAGGTGTTGGTGTATTCCCTGGCCGGGTTGTCTGGTCATGGAACCCGAATGCTACTAAAGTCAACCTGCTCACAGGCCATTACCGATGCATTTTTCATGCCTTCAAATAACAATCAGGATACTATTAACCGCATGGCCGACAATGCAATAAAACAACTTGGCGGGCAATCAACTGTTAAAGCTGCCTGGGATACAATTTTTAAATATTTCAATAAAAGAAAATTGGGTGTTGCCTCTGGTTATACAACTGGACAAACTATTTTCATTAAGATTAATAATGGTCAGGCTGGTTGGGCAATAAATCAAAAAAATCTGGCTGAGATCGGTGAAAGTTCTTACATGACAGGTAAATCAAACATAGCTATTGCAGAAACATCTCCTGGCCCGGTGCTTGCTTTTGTTCGACAATTGGTTGATAGTTGCGGTATTGATCAGTCAAATATTATGATAGGAGAACCAATGTCCCATGTTTATAAAAGTGTTTATGATCTTATTCATTCAAAATATCCTAATGTTAAAATAATGGATCAAGGTAATTATACAAGTTTAGGACGTACAACAAGTGCAGGTTGGGAAAGCAACTGTATCACGTGGTCCGATAAAGGGACAGTGATGACATCTGCTATTAAGGATGATTTAATGAAAGAAATGTATAATGCGGATTATATGATCAATATTTCAGCTTTAAAGGCACATGCCCGCAGTGGTGTAACATTAAGTGCTAAAAATCATTTCGGTTCAAGTACACATGGTGGCAGCTATAGTGCTGAAGCTTTACATGTTGGTTCAATAAATGTAACTTCAATGAGTAGCTCAAACGGAGGAAATGATAATCTTACCAATTGCAGGGGCAGTTATCATATGTATCGTGTTTTAACAGATATCATGGGACATGAAAAGATTGGACGAAATACTATCCTGAATGTGATTGACGGTTTATGGGGCGGAATTGAATCTACCGATATGCCGGTGAAATGGCAAATAGCCCCATTCAATAATGACTGGCCGAGTTCCTTATTTGTATCAATGGATCAGGTGGCAGTACAATCGGTTTGTCTTGATTTTTTAAGGGCTGAAGCTAAAGTAAACACGCTCTTTAACAACCGTCCATTTTTCCCTGCTGTTGATGACTTTTTGCACCAGGCAGCTCGATAGCTCAAACTGGCCAACAGGTATTACTTACGATCCGGAAGGAGATGGTTCTAAAATGCCAGGAAGTTTGGGCGTTCATGAACATTGGAATAATGCATCGGCAAAACAATATTCAAAAAACTTAGGTACCGGAAATGGTATTGAACTTGTAAAAATTGCAGGGGCGGCACGCAGTGCAACATGGGTTTCAACATCCACTGCAGTAAGTAGTCTTAACATTACTTCTAATTTTGGGGTTTATCCTAACCCAACTGCTGGGTCTACAGTAATTAATTATCAGTTAAAATCTGCTACTCCGGTATCGCTATATTTAGTTTCAATGGATGGTAAAATTGCCAAACATATTAAACAAGAGCAACTTCAGGCAGGTGAATATACCGAAAATTTTGATGTCGCCGGGTTAAAGAGCGGTATATATATTTGTGTTTTAAAGACTTCCGGTGGGTTATTAACAACAAAATTGGAAGTAAGATAATTTTTTTTTAATGCAAAGGGGTTTTACTTCTTTAAATAAATGTAAAACCCCTTATAATATTAATCATACATAATTTAATACAATGAAAAACATTTTCAAAATCATTTCAATTTTACTTTTTATTCTTTATGCCTGTCATAACGATAATAAAAAAGTTATTGTAGTATCAAATTTAAACACCTATTCAATATCAGCTATTGTTGTAGATAAGTCAAATACCAAATGGATTGGTACCAGCAATGGCCTTTACAAAAGTGTTGAAGGTGGATATTCACTGGAAGACATTTCGATTCCGGGAGAGGTAAACTGTGTTTATTTCGAAGGGGCTTCCAATACACTATGGGTTGGGACCAATAAAGGAATGGCCAAAGTTGCAATTAATGCTTCAGGAATATCTTCAACGGTTATAAATTCTACGAACTTGAGCAATGATACAGTTCTGACTGCTTATGTTGATTCTTCTTCAAGAAGGTGGTTTGGCACTGCTGATGATTTTACTTTAAATATAAATACAACATGGAAAAAAGCTAAGTTTTGTTATAATTTACTTAATAATTTGGTTTCGCTTGAATTTGAGGGCACAAGCATAAATTCAATTGCCAGTACTGGAATGGCGATTACTATTTTGCAACCAATACTTTTGGGCTTTACAGGGCAAGAAATTATAATGATACTGTAGATGCTTTTACTGGCGCCACACAATGGTCGACCCCTTATAACGGAACGGCTGCCGTTGATACCATGTTTACTGTTTTTGTAGATTCGAAAGGCAGAATATGGATGGGTGGGACAAACGGGGTTCAATACCATACCGGCCACGATTCTAAACAGAATATTACCCCTTTTCTAAGCGACCTTCCAAATCCAAGAGTACATGCCATAGCCGAAGCTAAAGATGGCAAAATTTGGGTTGGTACCGAAAATGGGATAGCAATATACGATGGAACAAACTGGACAACAATGACAGCTGGATTGGCAAACTTATTTATTACGGCCATAGCATTTGATTCAAATGGTAGTGCCTGGGTTGGAACTCAAAAAGGGTTATATACGGTAAAATAGGTTTATAAGAAATAATTTTTCAATAATGTCAGTTCGGGGGAAGAAAACATGTTTAGGACTAAAGTACAATATATCAACTTGATGACTAACCCCAGGCTTAAGCCTGGGGTTAGTGAATGACAATTAAATAAAGGGCTTTAGCCTTAAATAAATTATCCAGAACTGACATTACAATAATGCTGGTAATATGAAATGCAAATTATTGATTGTTATTATTTGCCTTGCGATTAGCAGTTTGTCCATCTTTGGACAATCCTTTCAAAAAGATGCAAATGGGCTTACTATAAATAACCCCAAAAGCATAAATGGGATTATTAAATTGAAAATTAATGTCCAAAGCAATAATGTACTGCAAATTATAGCAACACCTGCCAGCGAATTCTCTATTCGCAAAAGTTTGGTTGTTACAGATAAAATACAAAAACCTGCAATTTGGGAGGCTGGTGAAAACCAGTCGCAAATAATTTTATCTACTACTTCAATTATTGCTAAGGTTGATAAAAATTCTTTAAATATAAGTTTCTTTAATAAACAGGGTCAACCTATATTAAATGAAGAATCAAAAGAAGCGCAAGCTGCCAAAGTAGTTAATGAAAACTGTTATCATATAAAGCAATCTTTTCGCTATAAGGATGGAGAAGTATTGTATGGCTTAGGAAGTTTTCAGGATGCAGATATTGCTTTGAATGGCAAGAAGATAGAGCTATATCAGAAAAATCGTGAAGATATAGTGCCTGTAATAATCTCTACCAATCATTATGGATTGCTTTGGGATAATTATTCATTTAGCGAATTCAATGACACAAAAGGAAGTTTTTATTTATGGTCTGAAGTGGCTGATGAAATTAACTATTATTTTATTTATGGTGAAAATATTGATAGTATTGTTTCGTCATACCGGCAACTTACCGGTAAAGCACCTATGTATCCCAAAAACTTTTATGGTTATATCCAATCAAAGCAGAAATATAATACTCAGGATGAAATTGTTTCTGTTGTAAAAGGTTTTCGGGATAGGGAATTTCCATTGGATGTGATTGTTCAGGACTGGATGTACTGGCCGCAAGGGCAATGGGGCCAAAAATCTTTCGACCATAAGAATTATCCTGATCCTTCCCGTATGGTGAAGGATATTCATAATATGAATGCCAAAATAATTATTTCCATCTGGCCTAATATGACAAAAGGAACTCCCGATCAGATTGAAATTGCTAAAATTCATGGTCTGCTTAATGACGATGAACATTTAAACGTTTTTTTGCCAGAAGCGCGTCAAATGTATTGGCGACAAGTAAAAGATAGTCTTTTCTCAACCGGAATCGATGGTTGGTGGGCAGATTGTTCTGAAGGGTACGATTCCGATTGGGATTCACCTTTTTTTAAATTATCGAATGCAAAAATGATTGAAGCTAATATCGGAACACAAAAGAAAATGTTAGGTAGTGGACGATATTTAAATGCTTACGCATTGATGCATACAAGGGGATTATATGAAGGCCAGCTTTCAACCAAATCTGGTAAGCGTGTTTATATCCTTACCCGTTCTTCTTTTGCAGGTATGCAAAAATACGGGGCAAGTTACTGGACTGGAGATGTCTCTGCCAATTGGGAAGAATTTCGTATGCAAATTCCGGCCGGGCTTAACTTTTGTATGACAGGAGTTCCCTATTGGACGACCGATATTGCAGGGTATTTTCTTAAACATCAACCCGGATGGTGGTTTTCAAACGGAGCATTTGAAAAAGGTCAGGAAGACGAGGGCTTTAAGGAACTTTACACACGCTGGTTCCAATTTGCTGCATTCTGCCCTTTATTCCGTGCACATGGTGCTGATTTTCCCCGCGAGCCTTGGGCTTTTGGTACTTCCAATTCAAGAACCTACCAAACATTACTTAAGTTTGCCAACTTACGCTATAGGTTAATGCCTTATATTTATTCATTGGCATGGAAAGTTACAAATGATAATTATACCATTATGAGGGCTTTGCCTTTCGATTTCATGTCCGATTCATCAACTTATACAATAAACGACCAATATATGTTTGGCCCATCTATAATGGTTAATCCAGTTGTAAAACCATTTTATTATCTTCCTGATAATGTAAAATTAGACTCCTCGGCTTATGCTCGAGACGTCTATTTACCCAAAAAAACAAAATGGTATGATTTCTGGACCGGGAATAATTTTAATGGAGGCCAGCATATAAATGCAAACGCTGTTTATGAAACTATGCCTTTATATGTAAAAGCAGGGTCGATAATACCTTTCGGACCTTTTATCCAATATTCAACAGAAAAAAACGACCCTATAGAACTTAGGGTATATCCGGGAGCCGATGGAGAGTTTACTTTGTACGAGGATGAAAATGACAATTTTAACTATGAGAAAGGGGCCTACACACTTATAAAATTTTCATGGAATGACAATCAGAAAACCTTAACTATTAATGAACGAAAAGGCGCTTTTAATGGCATGCCGAAAGAACATACTTTTAACATTATTGTAGTAGATAACAGCAAAGGTTTTGGCCTCGATAATTCTGAAAAGATTGATAAAATTGTGAAATATAATGGAGAACAGATGATAATTAAATTATAGAAGACAAATACCATAAATAAATTCGTTAGCAAAAAAAATTAATATAATCATTCATGAAAAATAAAATTATTTCAGGTTTCATTTTACATTTAAAACTGCAAAAACAACTATTAATATTCATAAGCTTTTTCTTATCTGTAATAATTCATGGGCAATTACCCTATCAAAACCCTAAATTAAGTTCGGAAGAACGTGCAAAAGATTTAATATCGCGTTTAACATTAAATGAAAAAGCAAGCCTGATGTGCGATGTGTCGGATGCTATTCCGCGTCTGGGTTTAAAAAAATTCAATTGGTGGAGCGAAGCTTTACACGGTCTTGCCAATAACAGTAATGTAACGGTTTTCCCAGAGCCAATAGGTATGGCTGCTTCGTTCGACGATACAATGGTTTACAAAGTATTTAGCGCTGTTTCAGATGAAACGCGTGCCAAATATAATGAAGCATGCAAATATGGGAAGGAAAATAAGCGTTTCTTAAGCCTTTCTGTTTGGACACCAAATATTAATATTTTCCGTGACCCGCGATGGGGACGCGGTCAGGAAACGTATGGTGAAGATCCTTACCTTACATCGCGGATGGGCATTTCGGTAGTAAAAGGTCTGCAAGGCCCATACATATGCCAAATACAGAAAGCTCCTTGCCTGTGCCAAGCACTTTGCCGTACATTCGGGCCCTGAATGGAGCCGTCATACCCTCAACGTCAACAATCTTGATCCACGCGATTTATGGGAAACTTATCTTCCTGCATTCAAATCTTTAGTTCAGGATGCAGATGTCCGCGAGGTAATGTGTGCTTATCAGCGTTTGGATGATGAACCTTGCTGCGGTAACTCAAGGTTGCTTCAAAGAATTCTTCGCGATGATTGGGGCTTTAAGTACCTGGTTGTTTCCGATTGCGGCGCGATAGCCGATTTTTATACCAGTCATAAAGTTTCATCTGATGCAATTCATGCTGCTTCCAAAGGAGTTTGGGCAGGAACCGATGTTGAGTGCCAATGGATTGACCACAATTATAAAAAGTTACCAGATGCTGTTTCAAAAGGGCTAATTACTGAAGAAGAAATAGATAAGCATTTATTGCGCGTATTGATGGGCCGTTTTGCCCTGGGCGAAATGGACGACGATTCACTGGTACCCTGGACAAAAATTCCTATATCGGTTGTAAATAATGAAGAGCATAGAAAACTTGCTTTAAATATAGCTCTTGAATCAATGACCCTACTTCAGAATAAAAATAATGTCCTTCCATTAACCAAATCAAACAAAAAAATAGCTGTAATTGGCCCAAATGCCGACGATAAACCTCTGATGTGGGGAAGTTACAATGGCACTCCCTTTAACACCATTACTATATTGAATGGTTTAAAATCCAAAATCCCTGCCGATATGATAGTATATGACAAAGCATGCGATTTGGTTGAGGATAAAGTAACCGAAAGCTATTTTTTGAATTGTTCGATTGATGGTAAAAAAGGGATTAAAGCTACATATTGGAATACTAAAGATTTTAAAGGCGATGTTGTCGCGACTCAACAGATCGTTAACCCAATCAAATTAACAACTGCAGGGCAGCATGAATTTGCCTCAGGGGTAAAGCTGGAAGGTTTTTCGGCTAAATTCGAATCAGAATTTTTGGCAGTTAAAACTGAAGAGATAGTATTTAAATGTGGCGCTACTGGATTCTTTAATTTAATAGTAAATGGTGATACACTAGCCAAAACATACAATTGGAGAACGCTTCCTTCAAGATATGCTTTAAAAGTTGAGACCGGCAAAAAATACAAGATCGAAATTAATTATGTACAATTATATAATTGGGAAGCAAACTTTGAATTTAATTTTGGAAAAGAAATCGACGTTGATTACACCGACCTTATTAAAAAACTTCAGGGAATTAATGTGGTGGTATTTGTGGGTGGCATTTCCGGTCAACTCGAAGGGGAGGAAATGCCTGTTTCGTATCCCGGTTTCAAGGGTGGCGACCGTACCGATATAGAACTTCCTATGGTACAGCGCAATTGCTTAAAAGCTTTGAAACAAGCCGGGAAGAAGGTAATATTTGTAAACTGTTCAGGTTCTGCAATTGGATTAGTACCCGAAACCGAAACCTGTGATGCCATTCTACAGGCATGGTACGCTGGCGAATCTGGCGGTCAGGCTGTTGCTGATGTCCTTTTTGGCGACTATAACCCATCAGGCAAACTACCAATCACTTTCTACAAAAATATAAGTCAATTGCCCGATTTCGAAGATTATTCCATGAAAAGCCGGACGTATCGTTATATGTCTGATCCTCTTTTCCCGTTTGGTTTTGGATTGAGTTATACGACATTTACTATAGGCGATGCTAAAATCAGCAAAACGACGATCAAGGCCGATGAAAACATCCAACTTACAGTACCAGTTTCGAATACCGGCAAAAAAGATGGAACAGAAATCCTCCAGATTTATATCCGTAAGCTTAAAGATACAGGAGGTCCCCTAAAATCGTTAAGAGCTTTTAAGAGGATAGAAGTATCAGCAGGTGAAACCAAGGTGGTTTCTATATTACTACCTTCAAAGACATTCGAAAGCTTCGATATCTCATCCAATTCAATGAAGGTTACCAATGGTGAATATGAATTGCTATACGGAACAAGTTCTGATAACAGTGATTTGAAATCGGTTAAGATTATGGTTCAATAAGACCTAAAAGAAAAGAACATACTTTGAAATGGTGACGTTTTGAGATATTGTTGAACTTGATTGTATTATATAAATCCTCTTTTTGCATAAATATTGAAACCCAGAATGAAAATAAAAAGAAAACTGACAGTTAATGCATAAAAATAAAGAATATTTAAAAAGAATAGTAATAGAATACTTGATTTTAATAATTTTATGCATCAGTATTCTGTTATTCTTTATTATTATAGCATTTTAGTAAAGTGAGAAAGATATTTTTATTTTTATTACTGTCTTTTACCTATTTTAATATTCTTTTAGCTGTTAGTGAATCTGTTAAAATTGAAGATTATTCCTATAAGGATGGATTGACAGCATCGGGAGTATATTGTGCCTATAAGGATTCAAATGGATTTTTGTGGCTGTGTTCAATGAATGGGCTGTTTCGTTTTGATGGGTACAGTTTCAGGAACATTAATACACTTATTAATGATAATTTGAATAGTGGTGTTTTTTGCATAACAGAAAATATTGATCATAATTTTTGGATTGGAACGTCTAATGGCTTAATTTATTATGATACACATAACGAAAAACTTTTTCATATAAGACTAAGCATTAATCAAAATTTTAGAAGTCTTCAAATTTTGATTATCAAAGATAAAATCTGGGTTGCTTCAAGTATCGGTCTATTACTTATTAATTCAAAGAAAACAATTGATACAGGTACCATATTTCAAGCACGGGTTTTGTTACCAGATTCTATGCATAAAAGAACACCCCAGGATAATTTGATTAACACGCTGTTATACATTTCAGGAAGCTCATCTCTTTGGACAGGTACCAATGGGGCCCTTTACGAATTGGATATGAATAGATTGGTTTTTAAATACATTAATTCATATTCTCAGAACTCAATAAGAGGAATTGCAAAATACAATAACAACATTATTGCCAGTAGTTGGGATGGTGGCGTATTTGTAGTGAACCCTTTCAATCATGCGTTGGAAAGTGACCCGTTTATCAATGAAGTGAATAAAATTATTGGCGACAAACGTATTATGTCAGCAATGATTGACAATCAGGACCGTTTATGGGTGGCATCATATAACAATGGGCTTTATATCTTTGAAAAGAGTAAAAATGGAACTGTTTTGTTTTCTAATTATAGAAATGACCCAGGCCAACAGGAACATTTAAAATCTGATTTTATTAATCAGATGTATATCGATAATAATGGGATCGTTTGGCTGTGCATGAACCAACCAGGATTATCAAAAGTCTTTTTTCAAAAAAGCAATTTACGATACTTTAATTTCTTCAGGCAAAATAACGACCGTGATTCAAAAGAAATAGTTGCAGTAAATCAATCTTCCGATAAAAATAAATTATGGATTGCCACCAATGGGGGTGGAATTTACCTTTTCGATACAAAAAGTCATAGTTTCAAACAGTTTACCGATAAATCAATTAATGGTATCAGGCTTCTGAATAATGAAGTATCATCTTGTTATCAGGATATAAAAGGCAACCTGTGGATAGTTTATAGGAAAATTGGCTTGTATGTTGTACCTGCAAAATTGGCTTTGGGTTTATTTAATGGCAGTTCACAGACAGACTGTTAAGCCTATTGATGCCAACATGTTAATATCAAAGGACAGCAGGGTAAATTCCTATATTACATCTTTTTTTGATGACAGTAAAGGCCGTTTATGGATAGGCGGATGGGGATCATTACATGTTGTTGAGCTAAATCCGGGCCTTCCAAGAAATGCAACGGATAATTTGCTGTCAGGTTGTAAAATTACCTGTATTTTCAATGATGCAATGCAGGAAGAAATCAATTTTCCTATTTCACCTGTTCTTTCAATATTAGAAATAAAGAAAAATCAGTATTGGGTTGGCATGTTCGGGACTGGAATAGTTCAAATTGATGAAATTTCGAAGAACAGGTTTTATGGGAAACAAATTGCAATTAATAAAAAACTCCCAACTAATAATATAAATATTATTTATAAGGATAAAAGAAACGGTTTGTGGATTGGAAGCAATTCAGGCATTTTTTATTGGAATTATAAAACTGATAACTTAAAAGTAATCACTGCAAAAAATGGGTTATGTTCTGATAATATTAACAATATTGTTGAAGATAAAAATTCTAATATTTGGATTTCGACTTCCTACGGTATTTCAGAAATTAAAACCAGTGATTTTTCAGTTTTAAGTTACTTTTATACAGATAAGGAAAAGTTTAACCAGTACATTGTTAATGCTGGATCCATCAATTCTGAAGGTTTGGTACGTTTTTCGACCAACGAATCATTAGTTACGATTAATCCTGATTCTGTAGAAATCAGCAGGAATAATGCACCTCTTTATTTTACCGATATTAAAATTGATAACAGGCTTATAGTTCCTTTAGAAAAGTATTACGGAACTTTAGTTATTGATGCAAATATTAATGAATGTAAGACAATTAATGTACCCTATAACCATACATTAAGTATTGAATTTGCTGCTTTGGAATTTATAAACTCCGACAGGCTACTTTATAAGTACCGGATTGGCAACAATAAAGAATGGATATATTTGAATTCAAATCAACGAAGTCTTAGCCTTCCAAACCTCAAGCATGGTGAATATACGTTAAATGTAATGCTTGCTAATTCTCCAATCGACAGTAAAATGAGGAGTATAAAAATCAATTATTTACCACCGTTCTGGCAATCGAACCCGGCAATGATATTTTATTTTGTTGTATTGCTGTTCATATTTCTTATATACAGAAGAATAACTATACAAAGGATACTCCAGAAATCCGAGATTGAAAAGGAGCGTTATGAGAGAAAAAAACTTGAAGAATTGGATAAGATGAAAAGCGAGTTTTTTTCTAACATTTCTCATGAATTCCGTTCACCTCTCAGTTTAATTATCAATCCACTTGAAAAACTCATAAAGGATGATGATATTCCGGATAAAAAGAAAGAAAAAATTAGTTTAGTGCTTAAGAGCAGCAACCGTTTGCTAAAACTCACCAATGAACTGATGGATTTCAGTAAGATTGAAAAGAAATTGCTGAAACCAGAGTTTCAGCTGTGTGAGATTGTAATGTTCGTAAAAGAGATTTGCCAACTCTTCAATAATTTGGCTGATTCAATGAATATAGATTTCAAGCTTAATTGTCCGTTTGAGCAATTAGAAGAAATACCCATAGATAGGGAAATGATTGAAAAAGTATTATTTAACTTGTTGTCAAATGCCTTTAAGTACACACCGGTCAATGGAGTTGTAATGGTAAATATTTCAACTTTTCGCGATGCTGAAACTGAATTCATTAAAATATCGGTAATAAATACTGGTGAAGGAATATCTAAAGAAAATTTGGCCAAAATTTTCGACAGGTACTACCAGGTAAACAATGTCCAGAATCATAAGATTGAAGGCACAGGGATTGGGCTTTCCTTAGTTAAAAGCTTTGTTGAATTGCATAATGGTAAAGTTGAAGTTAAAAGTGAACCAAATATCGAGACCTGTTTTGATGTTTTCCTGCCTGTTATTCAAATAAATTATAGTTTTAATAATGAACTTAATACCATAATTTCAGATAAAACAGCCAGGGGCATAAGTTTAAACCCTGAAATTAGAACAAATGAAAGTAAGCCAACCTACCATTATAGATTATTATTGGTTGAAGATGAAGATGATATGAGAAATTATATTGTTGACGAACTTTCTGTCGATTTTAAAATTACCACAGCAAAAAATGGGGAAGAAGGCATCAAATTAGCCAATGAAATAATTCCTGACCTTATTATTACAGATGTTATGATGCCAATAATTTCAGGCATTGAACTTTGTAAGAATTTAAAGAACCAGATGAGTACATCGCATATTCCAATAATAATTCTTTCGGCAAAAACAACTATTGATCAGCAGGTTGAAGGGTTAGAGATGGGTGCTGATGTTTATTTGATTAAGCCCTTCAATATTGAGCATTTGAAAATTCAAATTTTGAGGCTTATTAATTTTAAAGAAACTATTTATTCCCGCTATTTAAAGGAAACAACCTTAATCCCTCAAGGTGCTTTAGTCACTGTACTTGACGAAGAATTTATGCAAAAAGTCATGGCATTTATTGAAGAAAACCTAACGGATGTTGGATTAAGTGTTGAACAATTAGCCAATTGCGTATCGTTAAGCAAAGTTCAGGTATATAGAAAAGTGAAAGCAATAAGTGGTATGTCAGTAGTAGAGTTTGTCAGGACAATCAGGTTAAAGAAAGCGGCACAAATGATATTGGAAAAACGTTTCAGTTTCACCGAAATAGCATTCGAAACAGGCTTTTCATCACTTTCATATTTTACAAGATGTTTTCACGATCACTTCGGAAAAGCGCCATCAGATTTTGCTTCTGATTATGGAAAATTTAGATAACGGTTTCGGCTATTGCCAGTGCGGGATTGCGTGAGCGTCTTTGTCCACCGACAAAGACGCTTGTGCGTAGCCCAAACTTTGATAACCCACCACAGCCCGCATTGGCTGTGAGCCGTTGTTACCTGCTGGCATTGTCTTTTTATTTATCAAACAAATATATAAAAACTTTTTAACCAAAATGATGCCCTTACCAAGTGCGGTTGGGCAGGAAGGGCAGGCAGGCTCTTTGCGTTTTTTTGTGGGAAGACTCACGTGCGAAAGGAAAAAACGCAATGTGCCTGACTGCGCAGGGATGGGTGCGTCTGGTATGCTCCGAAATTTAATCAAAATATACTGCAACCCCTGCTATTAAAGGCTCATACAAGTCCGAAACCCGTTCATACGAAACTGACAACCGTTCAATTGAATCATACACCCATTTATACGAATCTAACAACTGTTCAATTGAAACAGACACTCATTCATACGAATCTTTCAACCGTTCAATTGAGACTTACACCCATTTATACAGGTCTGACAACCGTTCAAAAGGTAGTTTTAATATTAAAAGTATGCCCGAAGATACTTATACGGTTACTATAACCAAACCGTGATATAAAAACCAGGTTGCTATAATTAGCATGGTGAACTGAGAAATGGCTGATTTGGTTTTTCAACTTGAAAAAACTTAAATATAAAGCCCTGTGAAGATGGGGCTTTTCTTTTTATAATTTATTCACAATTTGTTTATGAAATGGAAACCATTTTATACTAAAGTAAGGTATCGCAGGGAAAAGTGAAATTGATTTGATCGTACCAAATTGGCTGCCATCTGCGGTACCATTAATTGTGCCATAATAATAATATGGGTTCTGTCGGTTATAAACGTTATAACAACCTATTTCGAAACTTCCAAAGAAATGCTTTAAATCTAAATTTCTATTGATACTTAAATCTAAATGATGAATGGGTATCATACGTGAGCCGTTTCGAGTGCCATATCCCCAAACTAATGTAGGCTCATCTTCATTAATATAAGTATGGTTGTCAATGAGGTTTTTGTTGACAACAACATAACAATACGTCGGGATTGTTATAGGCTGCCCCGACATAAATTGCCAGTTTAATGATAATCTCCAATTAGAATTAAGTGCAAAAACACCGATTAAATTAATTACGTGCCGCCTGTCGTAAGGCGACCAAAATTCTTTGTTATTATCAATCTTCCCGAATTGATTGACTGACCATGATAGCGTGTAACTTGCCCAACCAGTAAACCTGCCCCTGCTTTTTTCAACAAATATTTCAAACCCGTTTGACTTACCATTACCCTGGGCAATAGTATTAGACCAAATATTACTTTTATCAACATAGCTTTTTTCAATATCATTAGAACCATGCCCATCCAGGTAAGTAATAATATTATTCATCGATTTATAAAAATATTCAACTGTTATAGTTAATTCAGAAAAAGTTGAATAATAGCCCAAGGTATATTGCTTCGCCAATTCGGGAGGCAAATTTCTGGAAGACGGTAGCCAAATGTCGTTGGGCACACCGAACCCGGTATTGGTAAGTAAATGTGTAGCTTGTACATTTTGTGAATAAGAAAATTTCAGGTAATTTTCTTTAAATATTTTTTTTTGGATTACAAAACGTATTTGCAGATAATAAAAATTTTTATCTGTGGTATTATAAATATCATACCTGATGCCCGGCCTGATAGCAATATTAAATGGTAGTTTTATATCAGATTCAATAAATAAGCCAGTTTCATTCATTGAATTAGGTTGTATATAATTATACTTAATATTTCCGCTACTATCATTTCCTTTTAAATATGCAGGATTAAACTTGTTATGAATAAAATCAGCGCCAATTGAGAAATTAATACTATCGGACAAAGAGAAATGCAGGTTATTGGAAATGCCCATTGATGATATTGCAGAATTTGTCGACTCCGTAAAATTTGAACTGGACTTTGGCCCTTTATATTCTTCTTGTGAAATTAGGTTGTAACCTGAATAAAAAACTTGCAAATTATTGTTGCAGGTTTTGTTATAATTATAATTATGGGAAATATTTACCATATTTGACCCCCAATTATTGGTAAATATGTCTTCAATGGAATGTATATTAGACCGAGGAGTACCAAGTGTCATAATATCATTCGAAGTAAAGAAACCAATGCTAATGTTGTGCTTGTTTTTATTGAACATTAGTTTTGCGGCATAGTCGTGAAATGAATAGGGCAAAATATCTAAACTACTGCTTAACAACGGATATAAATCAATAACAGATCGCCGGGCAGATATTATAATACTGCCGTTTAAAGGTAATGGCGATGTAAAATTTGCTGCACCTGAAATAAGTCCTAAATCTATGTTCCCATCAATTTTTTTGGGGACAAAGTCTTTTGACTTTACATCCAGAACAGAAGAAATAAAACCCCCATAGCATGCAGGAAAGCCTCCCCGGTAGAAATCAATACTTTTGACCATGTCGGGGTTGTATGATGATACCAAACCAAAAGCATGGTTTGTATTGTATATTTTTACATTATCAAGCAAATATAGGTTTTGATCCGGCGATCCACCACGGACAACAAGGTTTGCCGAGCCTTCATAAGCCTGTTGTACACCGGGCAGGGTCTGTAGCCCTTTTACAATGTCTTTTTCACCTCCTAAGGTTGGCAGGTTCTGTACGTCCAATTGTGTAAGACGGGTAAGCCCTGGTTCAGTTTTATTTACCTTTACTTTACGGTTTGCAACAATTTCTACCTGATCCAGTAAAGTTTGTTTTAGTTCAGATTTTAATTTTAAAACAATTGTAGTATCATTATGCAATTCAAGTTCTATTTGTTTTATGTTATATCCTTCTTTTTCAACAACAATATTAAATCGCCCTTCGGGCAAAGCAAATTTAAACTTGCCTGAATTATCAGTTTTAAATGATTTAACAAAACGGGGAATGTTAATTTTAGTCCCTTTTATCTCTATCGAAGTAACTTCGTCAATAATTTCACCGGAAACAATATAAAAGTCAACCTGGGCAATTATTGAAAAAAAATGTATAAAAAATAAAGCTGCTGTACAGATAATTGTTTTGTACTTCATAATTTATTTAAAACGAAACATCAAATTCTCTTTATTTTTAGCTTTAAGGCAAACAAAACCTCGAAAAGCACAACCTGGGGCTATTTTTTTATCCAATATGCCATAAGATGAAATATCGTTCATTAATTCTTTATTAGCTTTTGTAGCTTTAATAATATTATAAATACCCCAAGGTAGCAAAATGCCTGTTGGGTTAAGCGGGTTAAATTGTATACCAGCATTCGTTGGAGGAAAGTAATATAATAGTGCGATAAAAATTTCAACACCATGCCAGCCTGCTTTTTGCCTGACTTTTTTGTAACAGATATTATTATCAACGAAAACAGCAGGCTCATAATTACAGAATATTTCTGTATTTGCTTTTGTAATGGAAAAGGTATCGGCACTATTGTTTGTTATAAATAAAGGCACTATTTGCAATTTATTCCGTTGAACTTTACGCGCAGTCCGCTCATTGCCACTCGTCCGGAAAATATCTGTACCTGAAGTTTTAATAATGATGCTTTTATTGGTTATTATACTATCGCTGAACACAACATTGTTTAACTTTAAAGGGTTATGCGATATAGCACACGAGCAAGCAAAACTTAAAATAAGGAAAACTACAAAATTTGACCTAATATTCATAAACATTAACTATAATTAGCTAAATAACTTAAAATCATTTTTTTAAAAAGGAGTGGCAGCAGAGATAGTATCTGTTAAGTATGCCCCAAAAACACCAAGGCAATTATCGAAGTTGGTATATTCAGGCACTATCCCGTTGAACATTTCAGCAACTCCTCCAGTTGTCCATAATATACTTTCAATATCATCAAACAAAGAATAGCTTTTCATATAAGATTCAAAAGCTTCGTTTATTGTGTAAAGCGTATAGAAATCATAGCTATGCATTGTGCACTCACGGGTAATACTATCTAAAATATTAATTTTATTTTCGAAATCTATTGTTATGTTATATTGATCATCTATTCCTGGTTTTCCGACTCCTATAATATTTACCGGAACACTATGTTTAACCCAAACACATTTGGTTAGACAAATTTCTGTGCCATCACCCTGAACCTGGCATCCAATAAACTTACAATAACTCCATTTGTCGGCAACAAGTGGAACTCTTGTTTTTGCAGTGCTTATCATCCCATTTTCATCAATTACTTTCATAGAATATAATGATCCTGGAACAATAGGTAAACTTTTCTGTGAAGTACAAAACCACCTTGGGCTAATGGCTGAATTTTCCAGTCTGACACTTATACCTGTTGAATCTGAAATATAGACTTCGCCCTTAAATTCTGTATTATTAGCCGGTTGAATTTTCGTGAAAGGATATGTTGTGGTAACAAATGCCTTGATACTATCAGAAAGCCCGATAAAACAAAGTACCACCGATTTGGAACAATTGCTGCAAACCGGTGACTCTATTGTTTTTTCCCTATAACAAGAAGTAAATGTAATTAAACAAATAATTACATAAATACATTTTTTAATACCAATAACCATCAGTATATAATTGTGGCCAATCACCAGCCATTGTAAACCAAAAATATCCGGTAATCCAATTTGTATGGATTATCCCAACGCCCCAAGCTATTGTACATTGTTCATTATCTTCATTCGTATCAGAGTCTGCACCGCAAGTCTGTCCCGCAGAACCATTGATACTATAGCTTGTGCACCCATTTAAACTCACATATTGCATATAGCTGTCATCCCAATGACCCGTACCGCTTGAATTATATTGACAGTATATACCTATACCATTTGAGCAATAAAATAAATAACTTGTACTCCAAACATAACATCTAACCCTCCTTGAATATTTATCATTGCCATGTCCTGAAGCAGGTTGGTAGAATCCACTTTTAGTAAACCAATGATAAACATCAGCCATACTTTTTAGCGATGAACCACTTATGTTTTGTTTCACAATATTGAAAACCCTTACATTTACAGAAGTGCTTTTAAGGTTGCTTTGAGCTATTTTAGTGCCAATTTTATACACGTATTCTTTATCTTGTGTGATTAAATGCATAGAATCTCCAATTGCAAACAAACCATCTTTATTGATTACTGAAGCAAACCTTAAATCGGTTACAAGCATATTTCCCGGTTCAACTGTATTTGTAGTATCTTTCTCAAAAGCCCTGAGTGAATTTGAGATATTATGTTTCGTTTCCCAATTAGCCAATTCTGATGTTTTTACCTTACTTAGTTCAGCCATCACACTTTTTAAACTTGAAGTGTCTTTAAAACGGACATAATTGTTTTCTATTGTAAAACGTGAGTCTAAATTTTTTGTTTCTGATAATTTGAGGGTTTCTGATTTCTTGCAAGCAAACAATATGCAAGCAAAACATAATGTAAACAAAAATTTCTTCATAAATTTGTGGTTTGAAGGGGAGCTGTTACTCCCCGGTTTATAAATAATCTTTCTGCAACCTGGTCTGTGTTTTACATGGGCTGGGTTGCTTTCTTTAGGCCCATTTTGAATGTTACATTTTTATGTCATACTCCTCCTTTCTTTTTAAAATTTAGCAAGTAATAAATATTCTAATTTCTAAGACTATACATTAGTATTATCACGTTATGTGTTAATTTTTTTATATTGATTTATAGTTTGTTAAATATGTAGTTTCGAATTACATATTTTATAATCGCAAACGTTTGTAATTTGTATATTCAAATGTATTACTTTTTATTTAAAAGTTATTTCAATAGGCTAAAAACCTTAATATTGGTCATTTTTTTTGATAAAAGTGTAATAATAAGTGACGAAAAAGAAATAGCACTAATTTTTAAATTTGAAATTAAAAACTTCACTATCAACAGAATAAGTGCAGTGGCAAAGAAAAGCAGTGTATGGCAGCGAAGCGAGGCTTGGAGGGAAGTGCTGCCATTCTCTGCTTTTGTGCAGCGGCGTATTTTTCTATTTATTTTTTCATTTCAATTATCTAATAAACTGTCATCGAAGTCATGCTTGCAGGTAAACCCAATACTAATGACATGATTTCGCCGAACTAAATTTACAATATTCAAGTGTCTATAATTTAGTTAGATAAGCTAATAACAAATGATCCGGATGAAAGTGGCCACGGCCTCAGGTTAATGCAATATAGCTGTGCATTTCTTTGTTATCCAAAACAATGAGCATCAATTACAATTAATCATCGTTTTGATCACTATCGTTATTTGCTTTTATTGAATTGTTTGGTATTGAATCATGTTCTGGAACTTCAATCTGAGCCGCATTATTTGAATTTTTTATAGAAGTGACAATTTGTGACGGGTTTTCACCAAATTCCTTCTTAAAACAGGTTGAGAAATAATTTGGATCGCTAAATCCTGATTGATAAGCTGCTTCAGAGACCCTCAAACCTTCTTCACGAATAAGTTTATATGCTTTCTTTAACCGAATAGATTTGATTAAATTATTCGGGGTTGAACCGATAAGTGATTTTATTTTCCTGTGCAATTGTGCAAGACTGACAGCAAAATATTCGGAGAGTAATTCAACACTCAAATTCTGGTTAATCATATTCTCTTCAATGAAAAGTTTCAGTTCGAGAATAAAATCAACATCTTTCTGAGGTAAAGATTTTTCAAGATTTTCTGGTGTTTCAAACCCATGAAATTTGTTTCGTAGGGTTTTTCTGTTATCCAGCAGTGAATATATTTGCGCATCGAGTAATTTTATTTCAAAGGGTTTTGTAATGTAAGCATCGGCTCCGGTTGAAAGACCTTCTATTTGGTGTTCAATAGTACTGTTGGCTGTAAGCATAACAACAGGTATATGTGAAGTGTCAAAATTCCGCCTGATTTCTTTACAAAATTCATATCCATTCATATTTGGCATTTGTACGTCAGTTAATATAATGTCCGGATTAATTTCTTTCGCAAGTTTAAGACCAACAAATCCATCTTCAGCTTTATAGACTTTGTATTTTTTATCGAAATGTCCGGCCAGATACTCCCGAAGTTCTATATTATCTTCAACAACTAAAATTCCAGGTTGATTATAATGTTTTTTAGTATCCTGCTGCGGGTTTATTTCCTTTTCTTCAACATTTTCGTAACTTGGAACCTGGATATTGGTTTTTTCAAAAACGACTAATTCATCGTTTGTAAAACTTTCTTTTCCGCAAGGGAGAATAACTGTAAAAGTTGTACCCAATCCTAAAGCAGATTCTACCTTAATTTCGCCGTGGTGCATTTCTACAAGTTCTTTAACAATCGAAAGTCCTATTCCTGTCCCTTCCTGGTTTATCGATTGAGAATTTTGAGTTTTAAAAAAACGTTCAAATATTTTGTTTTTGTCGCTATCGGAAATCCCTATGCCATTATCGCTAACCACAAATTTTATAGTCCTCCTTTTTTCACTTATTAATTCTTCGGCGCTTAGTGATATATTTCCTCCGTTTTTTGTAAATTTTAGTGCATTTGATAAGAGATTCCAAAGTATTTTCTCAATTTTTTTTGAATCAACAAAACCAATAAGATTTTTATCTACGGCACAGTTTAATTCAATCATTTTAATTTTACATTCTTCCTTAAATGCTTCGTAGATATCAGATATTATATCAGCAATTACGGTTTCACTAACATCCAACACGTATTGCTTTTGTGTTATTTTTCTGAAATCGAGCAAGTCGGTAATCAACTTATATAACCGTTTCGAATTTCGTCGAATAACCATTAGTTTGTTAACCTGTTCCTGATCGAGGTTCTCCGACTGTAATAAATCATCAACAGGAGCGCTGATGAGGGTTAACGGTGTTTTTAAATCGTGTGATACATTGGTGAAAAATGATAGTTTCTTTTCTGTAAGTTCATGTTCTTTCTGAATTTTATATTCAGAAATTTCTTTTTCTTTTCTTAACTCTATTCTTTTTGACCAGGCATATACAGAAAGATATAAAATAGTAAAAAATATTATTGCATAGGCGATATAAGCAACCCAACTTAAATACCAGGGTGACTGTATATAGATTTTAAGCCGGGTTGGAATCCCTACCTTTGTTTTATCTGCAGTTTTTATTTCGAATGTATATGTGCCGGGAGATAAGTTGGTATAATTTGCATAATTGGTTTCTGCCAGATAGTTCCAATTCTTTTCCAGTCCTATCAACCGGTAAGCATAATTGTGATATTTTAAAAAACTTTTGTTTTTTGCGAAAAAGTGAATGGAAAAAGAATTCTTATTAAAAGGCAGCCAAATCTCTTTTGTGTCTTCCAGAGGTTGTTTTAAAAATTGCTTACCTTCCGGGCTCCTGATGCTTTGGTCCTGAAAAGTAATATCTGAAATTATTACTTCAGTTTTATATGCATCAGGATTGACTTTTGAAGGATCAATAATCGTAAATCCGGCAGCGGAGCCAAAAATTATTTTTCCATCATTTGTTTTAGCTGAAACCCGATCAAGGAATTCGTTTGCGGGAAGTCCGTCGCTGTGGTTGAAATTCAGTACCTGTCCGGTTTCAGCGTCGAACCTGCAAATTCCTGAAACTGAGCTAATCCAAAGAAACCGATCGTCTGTCGACTCAATTCTTGATAGGATATTGGATGGCAAGCCTTCTTTAACCGTATATTTTTTAAAACTTTTCCCATCTTTTGAAATACGCAGCAAACCATTGGTAGATGCAATCCAATAAATGCCATTTTTATCCTGGTAAAAATCGTTAATGTAGCTATCAATTCGTTTGTTCATTTCCAGTAGTCTGTTTTCCAGGACATTATCTTTCCAATTTACATGAAATAAGCCTTTGTCAGAAATTAAAGCCAATATTTCACCTTGTTGGTTTTTCCTAATAGCGTTTAGCAAAAAATAGGTAATATTGCTGCCCTTGGAATTCAACTCAAATACATCGGCTTTTTCTTTTTCAATATCGAAGTTTAATAAAATCCTGGTTTGGAATTGCGTCAGAATTAACAAATGGGTTTCATTAAGTTCCTGCAAAAAAACTATTTGTTGCATTTCATTGGTGCCATTACTGCTTGGATGGTATATTTTTAAAAGTTTATAATCCGAAGTGTATTTCCCTAAAAATCCGTCATAGGTGCCCACCCAAATATTATTAAATGAGTCTACCACTATTGCAGTAACTTTAGTTCCTTTCAAGTCAATACTCAATTTATCACTGCCCATGTTTTTAAACAGCCGGGTATTTTCATTCCATGCAGACAAGCCATAATTGGTGCCAAAGTAAATGAATGGGGTTTTTATAAACACAGAGATACCCTCATTGGCAATCAATGAGTTTTCATTTCCCTTTTCGGGAAGTATATTTTGAAACAACAAATTATCGGGCAAAATACAAGTTAACCCGGCTCCATACGAAGCTATCCAAATTTCCTGATTGTTTCCAAGCAAAATATCGTAAATACTATTGCTATTGATAGAAGCATCAATATTCTTTGTTCTGCTAATAATTTTTGAAAAATGAAGGTTTTTATCCAGTATTATAATCCCGTTACCATCGGTTGCTAACCAAAATTCCTGGCCTACTTTAATTATCTTTTTTAAAAAATAGTGATTGTAAATCTCTATTTGCTGTAATTTACCATTTCCAAGAATTGAAAATAGCTGACCGTTATAGCAACCAATAAAAAGCTTATCATCTATTTTGCTAATATGTGTGATATATTTGTTTTTAAGATACCTGGCGACGATTATCTTAAACCCGCTTTCACGACTTAGAAGCCAAACTCCGTCATTACTTTTGCCAAGCCAAATTCCTTCTTTTGAAAAACAAAAGTCAGATAGGGAATTTCCTTGATAAACATTTTCGATTTTATTGCCAATGACTTTAAATATGTTAGAATTCATTATAAAGTATATCTCATCATTGTATTCCATGACTTTGGGAATGAAACCTTCAACTACCAGTTCGAAATAATTTGTAAGGCGGTTATATTTAAACAAGCCTTTACCAGTTGCGGCCCAAAGAATATTCCTGGAGTCATAAAGAAGGTAAATGATACTAATACTTGATAATTCTTTATAGCAATAAAATTCTTTCCCATCATAACGTGCAATTCCATTCGTTGTACCTATCCACAAATACCCATACTGATCTTGTTCAAGGCATGTGGCAATGTTTCGGGGAAGTCCATCAACTTCAGTGAAATGTAAATATCTTTCCTGCTCAGCCGAAAAAGCTAATAAAGAGAATAGCAACATTCCTAAACAAAATATAAGTTTTTTATAAAATAGCGATAATTCCATCCGATACTTGGTTTAGACACAGAATAAATGTAGGTCAATTTTAGATTAAATATGATAGAATCTCAAAGATTTTTGAGATTATTTTCAAGAAGCAGGATGGCCAATGAACATATTTTTGAATTGGTATCAGAGATGACAAACTAAACTATTTATTAACCTAAGCAAAACAATTGTGAAAAAATTTTATCTTATTTTAATTTCAATTGCAGGATATATGTATTCTCCTGCACAAGAAATGCTAAAAGGTGGAGATATGGAAGATGAATCAGCATGGACAATAACAGATGTAAGCATAGCACAACCCGGGTTCGATCCTGAACCATTACTTTCAATTACACAGATGATAAACCAAAAGGTGGGGAGGAGGTTGTTTAAGCATTGCCGGATATGGTGTAACCCGCAATTTTATCTATCAAAAAGTGACACTGACAAAAGGCCATAAATATTTGCTGCGTGGACTATTGAAGGATGCCAGCGATACTACCAATCTTATTTCAAATTATTGGGTCGAAGTTGATTTGGTAAAAATTGAACCCAAAATTGAGAATTTTAATGGTCAAACAGGAACAGCTATTGATTTTGGTGCCGGTCATTGTGACTATTATTTGGGTATGCAGTATTGGCTAAACCTCAATGGTATTGATGCACAGTCGTCTGACAGGCTATAACGGGCCAATGCAGGCAACTTTGCCATTTGAATGGTTTTACTGCGGATACAATCATTCTGACTCTTTAATTAATAATCCCAGGGATGCTGCTTTTGCTAAAGTTCATGGTGACAGTGCAAAGTTTACATTGCCTGATACTGTTTCAACAACCGATTGGTATGTCTTAATAAAAATAGGTGCATTCATGACCTCTCGCGCCACAGAACCTTCTTATAACTGGCTTATAGACGGATTGAGCCTTTGGGATTTGACTCAGCCATTGCAAACTTTCATTGCAAACATATCCAAAAGCCAAAAGTCATTCGAAATATTCCCTAACCCGGTTACCGGAGGAATTTTAAATATTAAATCAGGTTTTTCGGTTGTAACCAACTATCAAATATATAACACTTTGGGAATAAGGGTTAAATCGGGCACGACCAATGGATCTATTGATTTAAGCAATTTAAACACAGGATTGTATGTTTTAAACCTTGATAATAGTTCGGCCAGAGAACAATTTAAAATACTATTAAAATAAAAAACTGGGTATTAAAGATATATGAATATATTCATAATGCTGGTTTTAAGAAGTATATGACCTATTGATTTTAAGGTTTGGAATTTACCATATTTATAAACTAAACTAAATAAAAAAATGAAAAAGACTTTACTGAATCTTGTTGCAGGTGCGCTTATAGGCTCTTCGGGCTTCGCGCAAAATCTATTAGTCAATGGGGGTTTTGAACTTCCTGATGACGGTCAAAAGCACTATTTTATTACTGAAGGGACCGGTTGGTTGAGTGATGACACAATATCAAACCACAACGGAACTGAGCATAGTACAAATATGTTTGGTAATTATTATTGGTTCAATGTCAATACTGCCGGGACAATTTACCAGCCTGTTGATAAAATTACAAGTGATTCTGCAATATACAATGTTTCCTATGCTTATGGAACAGTTTATAATGCTGATCCTAACCATGATACTGTGTATTCTATTGTATATTTTAGCCATTATACACCTGGCGGTAGTATTAAGCAAAGAAAGTTGATTGATTCTGTTGCAACTGATGTCACATCAGCAGGTTGGAAATCATTGGTTATTGCATCGTTAAAGCTCCCTGCTAATTCCAGTTATGCTGGGGACAGCCTTGTTGTAGAGTTTGCAACCAGGGTTGTCGATCATCATGCAGTAAATACCAATACCTGGGCAGCTGCCGACAGTATAGTAGTGACAAAATCAATTGTTGCCCCAATAGCTGTTGTTAATCCTGGTTTTGAACTTCCTGATGATGGTCAAAAGCACTATTTTATTACTGAAAGGACCGGTTGGTTTAGTGATGACACAATATCAAATCATAACGGAACTGAGCATAGCACAAATATGTTTGGTAATTATTACTGGTTCAATGTCAATACTGCCGGGACAATTTACCAGCCTGTTGATAAAATTACAAGTGATTCTGCAATATACAATGTTTCCTATGCTTATGGAACAGTTTATAATGCTGATCCTAACCATGATACTGTGTATTCTATTGTATATTTTAGCCATTATACACCTGGCGGTAGTATTAAGCAAAGAAAGTTGATTGATTCTGTTGCAACTGATGTCACATCAGCAGGTTGGAAATCATTGGTTATTGCATCGTTAAAGCTCCCTGCTAATTCCAGTTATGCTGGGGACAGCCTTGTTGTAGAGTTTGCAACCAGGGTTGTCGATCATCATGCAGTAAATACCAATACCTGGGCAGCTGCGGATAGTATCTCGATTGTTAAAAAAACAGGTATGTATGAAGGAACCCCATCATTTAACTGGACAACATTTCCTATTGCCAAAATTACTGATGGCAAATACCTGCCTTCAAACTTTGCCCCATACGTGAAATTACGTTGGGATAATGATTCTATCTACATGATATTTAATGTTAATGATACATTGATTACTACTACTGCTGATAATTCTATATGGAACGATGATAATATTGAAGTTTACCTGGATATGACCAATGGCAAGAAGGCACAATGGCCCGTACAAATGGTTGGCCACCATCGTATTTAAACAGTGGCGGTTCGAGAATTCCTGGTTCTGGTTATTATCAGTTCAGGCTTGTTC
>CAVSGB010000179.1:0-30460 GCA_963726845.1 uncultured Bacteroidota bacterium
ATAATGAATCCATATATAGTTTTTTTACTAAATATAACAATTATTTGCTTTTCATGTTCATATCCACTTCTTTGGACACCCGCCCAAAATATAATTTAACAGCTACTTTGGCTAAACCAATCGACACTTAATCGAAAAATATTGGAATCTGTCAAATTCTAATTAGAATCGACCAAGTTTCGGTTAGAATTTTAGAATTTGACAAGTTGGGATAAAAAAGAGGAAATGAGTTATCGAATTGCGGCAATTACAAACTATCCTAAAAAAGGGGCCCAAAAAGTCCAAAATTAATGGTCACTTGTTTTCTCTTATTATTTTCAAACCTTTATCCCACCTAATCATCTCTTTAAACATTGTATCGGCAGCTTTTACTGATATCTCACTGACTTCAAATCTTCCGTCCTCTTTGATATTATTACTAAAAAACGGAAAGTGAACAGCCTCTGAAATGGGGATGATTTTCATTGTTATAAGATCGGCCTTTAGGTTATTTGAAGCCCTGGTACCGGCCGAAACACCTCCATAACTTACAATTCCGGCTACTTTATACTGCCATTCATGAAAGAGATATTCGATAGCATTCCTTAAAGGGGCAGGATAATTATAATCATATTCACCTGTTACAAATATAAACATGTCGGCCTCATTAATCTTAGAACTCCATTTCTTTGTATGTTCATGCTCATATTTTTTTAAAGAGGGGTGGTTAGGCTCATTCATCATGGGCAGATTAATTTCAGCCAAATCCAAAAGTTCGGCTTTGAAGCTTCCATGATTTTTTGCAAGGTCAAATATCCAGTTGGCAACCAAAGGGCCTTTTCTTCCCGGCCGGACAGTTGATGTAATGATTTTCAAATTATGCATATATGTTTTATTTTGATTTAAAGATATCCGAAAGGTACAAAATCTACATTATATCGAAGCCGTTCAATTGTTAAAAGCTTACGTCTATTAACAATGTGGGAATGCGTGAGTATCTATAACCCCTGCAATGAGTCTTGTCCGGAACACAATTTTTGATAACATACTGATCTTTTATTTTGAGCTAAAGCTTATGGGAGAAGTTCACTTCATTTCCCGCTTAGCAGGATTCTCACGAGCGTTAGCGAACTCTCTCACGATTTAAAATTTAATACAATGTAACGGCCGGAGGCCAGAAAATATAAGACTTAGTGAAGACGCTTCGCCGAACCGGGAAAATAAATATACTACAAAGCATAGTTAGAAATTAAGTTTAACCAGGAGGCATAAAATAAATAGCTTTGCATCTGGAAAAAGTTAAATATTTTAATAATATTATTAATAATTGCAAATGAAATCAACAATTATATTAT
This sequence comes from uncultured Bacteroidota bacterium, assembly GCA_963726845.1. Taxonomy (GTDB): domain Bacteria; phylum Bacteroidota; class Bacteroidia; order Bacteroidales; family DTGW01; genus CAVSGB01. The sequence goes on from CAVSGB010000179.1 coordinate 1,335, forward strand.
TCACGCACAATGGTATTGGCAGCACTCCGGAAGACCTTGGCAAAACGCTTGTAAAAAACTATCTTGGACTATTAAAGGATGAAAAGAAACTTCCAGTTGCACTTTTGTTTTATGGCGAAGGTGTAAAACTTGTATGTGAAGAATCTCCGGTACTGGATTCATTAGCCATATTAGAAGGCAAAGGAGTCCGTTTAATCGCTTGTAAAACCTGCCTTAATTATTTTGGGCTTATGGATAATGTAAAAGTGGGACAGATAGGAACAATGGCAGATATTTTAACATTTCAACTTGAAGCGGATAAAATAATTTCAATGTGAAGTTGAATTGTAATACATTCTAAGTCTCATCTAAGAGGCATTACAACTTTTTTCATGAACATTGGCGAACTCTCTCAATGGCTACATGTGGATAATAAATGCAGCTTAGCAGAGTGTGTCGATAACAATAAACATTCAGCAATTACATCTTCATCTTATCTAAAAAAGCTATGCTAAGATTGACAGACATTGCCAGGAATCCTAAAAACAAAACAAGTATTGAAACTTTGTTTTGTACCGAAGTTTTACTTACTCTTAGTAAAATATATCCTATCACAAGGTTAAAACTTGCCCATAATACATTTATTAGTGGAGAAGAAAGTCCTTTTCCGGGAGGGTTTGAGAAAGGGGATGGAAAGAAATCCCCTGAAACACCATGGATATAATGTGGCACTACATTGGCTAAAAAAGCCCCGGCAAAGAATGCCGCTACATAATGATACCATTTCATAGATTTTGATTTTAGTTATTCTAAAAACAATTTTAAAGGTAAATAGTTCTATGTCGTAAATAAAATTTCAATGGGGTAATTAATAACCCTTGAAAAAACAATGTTTCGGCAAAGGCTCCAGCCTAAGCCGTTCCATTTTCTGGCCTCTGGACAGATTTAAAATTTAATATAAAGAAACTGCGGGAGGCCAGTTTTAGGACGGCGAAGCGAGGACGCTTCGCCTAACTTGGGCCGATATTTGCATTATGTGGATATTTATCAAGCGCTTATTCTTTCGATTTCTTTTTTAATATCGTCAATAACTTCTTTATTCTTAATTTCTTTTCTTTCTCCAACTTTCTCTGAAAACAGATAAAACACTTTACCACCAAAGACTTCGGTAAATTTTTTATGGGTTTCAGCCTGTATGTTATATTCTTTAAATATCTCGGGTAACTGTATACCATTATTTACAGGCTTTATTTGAAGTCCAATATGTTTGTCTTTTACTTGTATGAAAAAATCAACATTGAATAATCTATCCCATTCATCAGTTGCTGGTTGAATTTGAATGTTTAGTATTTTTTGTAACTGACCGTAAATTGTCTGTATTTCAGTCATGTAACCATCAAAGGTTCGGTCAATTACAAGTTGTATCATGTAGTCAATACAATCTTGTTCTGAAACGCCTAAAACTTCTGATTGAATTACTTCGGTAATTTTAACATATAATTTCTTGCCTAATTCAACAATATGTTCTTTGGGTTTTACATTTTTGAAGTAATACTCACGCCATTCATCAAGCGTTTTCGGTGAACATTTCCTTATAGATTCCGATGTTGGGCCAACATTTCTTTAAATCAATGTGCTAATTAATTGTTATTTAGAAAAATTTCATTAAAAACCTCCTTTTTCAATTTCATTAAATCAGTAGAAATATATTCATTGGATGAAATATTCATATAAGATTTATTTTCAATTCTTTCTTGAAAGGCTATAGCACTTAATGAATAATTATTTATGAGATAATTTTTGGCGCTTTCGTGAGAAAAGCCCATTAGTAATAGCAATCTAAATACTTCGTCAAAAGAAAAACGGTCATTAATCCAAATCATTCTATTCTGAATATTTAAAACTTAAATTCATTCTGCTTTTTTTCAGAGTCAAATCCATACTAAAAATATTATTAACTTCAACTCCAAGTGGAGTTAGAAAAACTTGATCATATTCTGTTGTAGACTTAATTTTGTCAATTAAACCAAGTTCAATACAATAATTTGAGCACCATGTTAAAAATTCATGCATTGTTCTACCATTATAAGACACTTTGAATAAACCTTTTGCAATATCCAATTTACTTTGTTCAAATTTATGTTTCTTAGGCAACCATAAACCATCTGTAACTTCAATAAATCGTAAAAACCAATAAATATTAACTTTATGAACTTTTTCTTCCCAATTTCCATTAGTTAATATTTTTATAAGTAAGCGTTTTTGTTCATTTGTCAGCGGAATTGATGATACGTTCGAGGTTAATTTTACGAAAGGGTCTATATTATCCACAAATAATTCTCCATATCTTGTTAATTTATATTTGGAATTTTCAATATAAAATAGTTCAAAATCAAGAGCTATCCTTTCATAACAATTGAAATTTGTTTTACTGTTATTTACATTTTTAAAGGGAGTAAAAATTTCGTGATAAGTTAATTCTTTAGTATTTTTATCATTAAAAGTTTTCATCATTTTATTGAGCCAACGTAAAAAACAAATTGTATAGTTTTTAGGATTTGGTAAAGCTAATCCAACATTTAAACTAAGACGTTTTACTGTCTCTACATAAAGTCCTTTTGCACTTTCAATTGAATAAGTATAAGTATTAATTTGATTTTTAACACCAAATTGGTGAATGGTTTTTTTGTTTTTATCATTTGTGTCATCTGCATAAAGAATACAATAGCTTGTTTTATCTGAGAATTTTACATTCTTATAATTCAAAGTTTGATTAAAACAATAATCCAATTTGTTTTTACTATTTAATATCGTTTCAAGTTCGACAATAAGATGTTCATTTTGTGAATTCGACAAAATGAAATCTATTCTACCAAATTCAGTAGATATCTCTTGTCCTATAATTCTGGCTATTTCAAAATTTAGTACCTGAGATAATACCGGTGGGTTATTGAGTAATGTCCATTGAACTAATGCTTCTGTCATTTTAGTTTAGAAAAAAGTTTACTTCCAGTTTATCTTTTATAATTGGGATAAATTCAGGATTAATTTCAAAACCAACTGAATTTCGGTCAAGATTTCTTGCTGCCAATGAAGTAGTGCCACTACCAGCAAAAGGGTCAAGAATTGATTCATTTACGAATGAAAACATTTTAATCAGCCTTCTTGGTAACTCTTCAGGAAACATTGCAATATGTCCATTTTGTCTGGCTCCAGCAAAATTCCAATGACCAGCAAAAAAGGTATTCCATTCTTCTGCTGTCATAATAGAAAGTTCTTTTTGTTCCTTTGTATGTTTAGGAGCATCGCCCAACTTTTTAAAAACTAATATAAATTCATAATCAAGCTTTAAAATACCATTTCTTGGATAAGGATAGGATCCCATTTGAACCCCACCACCTGTGGTATTTGAAGTCGTGACTTTTTGCCAAATTATTGCACCCATATAATCAAACCCAATATTTTCACAGAATTTAATAATTTCTTCACGTATTGGAATCACCTTATATCGTCCATAATAAACAGCCCGTGCAAATTGGTCTCCTATGTTAATACACAACCTGCAACCATTATGAAGGGTGCGATAACACTCTTTCCAAACCAAATTTAAGTTGTTTATATAATTCTCGTAACAATCATGAAATCCAATTTGGTTCTCTGTTCCATAATCTTTAAGTTGCCAATATGGTGGAGATGTTATCGCCAAGTGTACTGAATTATCAGGTAATTCAATCATTTGACGGCTGTCTCTGTTTATTATTTTATGATGAGTTTTCATTTAAAAGCCTTTTTGACAAAGGTACATAAAAAAGTTTCCAGCTAATTATGATTGTTAATAAGTTACTGTCGTTATGTCATTACTGCCAAACGTTCGCCTACTAATAGTGTGGGATTGCGAGGCGCGTCCTTGTCCGCTTGCAATGCCGTTGCGCCTGCAATCCCCTCGCGCGGATTTATTCCCTGCGGTCATGAGAACTTTTTTCATGACGTAGGAATAAAAGTTAGCGAGAGCGTAATCCGTGCGTGGAAACAAATAAATATTAAGAGGCACGGATTAATGAAATCCGCGCCAGCAAGGGAGTAAACTCGCATTGTTTGCGAGCCGGTGTTAGCAGTTCGTTGTTTTTTCTTATTTCCCCTTTCCACTTTCACAACTATCCACAAGAAAAACTGTCGGTAGTATGTTTATTTGTTTGTGGGGTGGAACTTTCAATCAATTGTGTAAATGTCTGGTTGCGCTACTTTATTTCTTCATTTTACCATCGGTAAGTATTTTTCCCGGTTCTCTATAATTACCCACATTTCTATACCAAGCAGTATAAGCGCTATTGGCAGTCCTGACGGTGCAATTATTATATGAGTTAAAAGTATTCCTACAAGAACTGGAAAAATAATTATTGCGCCAAGTGCCCTAAATTTATTAGTAATGAAAAGTACCCCACCGACAATTTCGGCAACTGCAATAAGTGGCATCAGCCATCCTATTTGCATAAATGCTGTCATTAATTTCATCATTCTTTCCGGAATATCGCTGGGCATGGGCATGTAATTAAAAAATTTATTAAGTCCCGAGTTGATGAACATTAGTCCAAAAAGTAGGCTAACAACAAATAGAATTTTCTTTTTCATAGTTTTTAGTCTTTTAATTATTCAAATATACTCAACTTTTTTGTCAGTTGATTAATAGTCATTCGGAGGTGATTTTATGCAATGTCCACCAAACGCTTACGGCTACTAACAATGCGGGAGTGCTAAGAACGGCTCTATCCACTGACACAAATACTGCCTTCGGGAACTGAACTTTCAAAACCTCTGAACTCTCTCACGACCACAGGGAGTATACCTGCATTGATTGTGAGCCGATGTTGGCGGCATACTAATACATTATTGAATATTTATTATATTTTTTTTTGCAATATACTGAATCTATATAATTGCTAATTTTATTATTTTTCGTGACTGTCCAAGCCAAATGGGCCATTCGTTCGCTTGAAGTTTAAATTAATTTGGATGCATCTACATACTTTCCAATCCATTTTGTGAAAATATTTATATATATCTAATTTATAATTCCATATATTCATTTTATTGAAAGAACAATTTTACCCCTTGTATGCTTTTTTTCTATTAATTCGTGGGCATTATTTGTTTCATTTAAAGGAAATATAGAATGAATTGTCGTTTTAAGTTCGCCAGAATCAATATATAATGCCAATTCAGAAAGTTCGATTGCATTTGGTTCAACAAAATGATACAAATGATTGAAATTTAGTTTTGTCTTTAATTCAGGATTGGGTGGAGTCGTAATAGAAATAAGATTTCCACCCGGTTTTATACAGTTAAGGCCTTTTTGCAAAGTTTCACCACCGGCACAATCAAAAATAATATCGGCTTTTTGAGGATATTTGGAAATAAATTCTTTTTCCCAATCAGTCTTGTCATAATTTAATTCCGTATCGGCTCCAAGGCTTCTCATATATTCAGAATTTTGTGAAGTCGCTAAGCCAATAACTTTTGCACCAGCAATTTTGGCCAACTGAATAGCCATGGAACCAACTCCACCTGTAGCAGCAAGAATTAAAACAATATTTCCAGCCTGCAAATTTGCTTTTTTTAATGATTGATGTGCGGTAAGCCCAACCAATGGAATGGTTGAAGCCTCCTCAAATGACATTGATTTTGGTTTAAAGGCAATATAACTTTCAGGAATTGCAATATATTCAGCATAGGTGCCGTGTTCAATAACCGGTCTACGTGCATAAGCATAAACTTCATCACCTTTTTTAAAACGGCTTACGGCAAAACCTGTTTCTTCAATTATACCTGCCATGTCCCAACCTAAAATTGCTGGAAATTGAATTGGCGTACGATTCCTTACAAGACCTTCCCGAATTTTCCAGTCAACAGGATTTACGCTGGCTGCTTTAATTCTAACAAGTACTTCAGCTTCTTTTACTAAAGGTTTCGGAAAATCCTCAGCATAGATTAATTTTTCCCTGCCACCGAATTCATTTATATATATTGCTTTCATTTCTTTTTCAAATTATATTTTAATTAAGTAATCCTATTGTGAGATTGAAATTTTATTTTCTTTTTTCGTCAGGCTAATCCGAAGCCATATTTTCCCGATTTACCAGGACTCAATATGACTTTAATATTACTAATTTACTTCTTCATTCTTACAAAGTGTAAAGAATATAAATTTTATAAATAATAGTTCAATTTTAACCATAAACATTAATTTTTAATGAAAAGTTCAAACCCGTCAGTGTAAAGCCTCTCCAAAGTAGGAAAAATACCCGGGAAGAAATGGTACCCAATTCCAACAATTGTCTGTAAAGTTAGGATTGAAATTATATTTCACTTTGAAACATAAATGTTTAAATTGATATTTCAGCTTTCATGAGAATATATTTAAGTTAAACATTTAATAATCTTGCGGTTGATTCTCATGGAACATCCATTTTATATTCATATCCTTGTTGTGTACGATAGTACATGGATGTTTCATCTGCTCATTTTAATAATTTCTTAATTATTAAAATATTTATTGAAAAGAGGAATATTTTAAACTTATTCATTTGTTTTTTGTTTTATTTCCACTCACTAAAAATCCAAAAAACATGAAAACAAAACTTCTTTTTAACATCCTTTTGCCTCTGTTTTGTGCAGTTTCATTAGTAACTTTAACTAATTCATCAACTGAAACTACAAATATTAAAGAGGAAAATATCACTTACAAATCTGACCATACTTCCTTTAATGGATTTGTGGCATACGATGAAAATATAAAAGGCAAGCGTCCTGTTGTATTGGTAGTTCACGAATGGTGGGGATTGAACGATTATACTAAATCGCGTGCCAGGCAATTGGCTTCAATGGGTTATATAGCAATGGCTGTGGATTTATTTGGCGATGGTAAAAATGCTGCTAATCCAAAAGAAGCGATGGAATTGACAATGCCTTTATATAAAGATCCTCAAATGGCAAAAAGCAGGTTGGATGCTGCAATTGCTAAAATTAAAGAGTATCCACAAGCTGATGCTGGAAATGTTGCTGCTATAGGATATTGCTTTGGTGGCGCAATGGTATTAAATGCAGCTAAATTAGGGGCAAATTTAAATGGCGTTGTAAGTTTTCATGGTGGACTGGCAGGCGTTCCGGCCAATAAATCATTATTAAAATCAAAAATCCTGGTTTGCCATGGGGCTGCTGATAAATTTGTTTCACAAAAAGATGTTGATGCATTTAAACACCAGATGGATTCAATTGGCGCAGACTATTTATTTAAAATTTACGCGAATGCAACACATGCGTTTACCAATCCTAATTCTACAAAAGCAGGCAAGGAGTTTAATTTGCCAATCGAATACAATGAGGAAGCTGATAAAAATTCATGGAATGATATGAAGTTATTTTTAGGTACACTCTTTAAACCTAATTGAAAGAATTGAAATATTAGCTAAATATTATTATTTGTCCTTAGTTAAGTCTTCAAAAACTTTAGCATACATAAATTTTTGAAGACTTATTATTTTTTAAAAAAGGATGAGAATTATGCCTGCTCGCACGGATTTATTATTCGCTAAAGCTCATGAAAAAAGTTCCCTGCGGTCATGAGAACTCTTTTCATAACGTAAGGAATAAAAGTTAGCGAACCGTAATCCGTGTGTGAAACAAATAAATATTAAAGGGCACGGATTAATAAAATCCATACCAGCATAGGGCGCTACAAAGTAACTTTTAAATAAAAATATTTGTATTAGAAAAGTGTTAATGGCTGGGAATAATGGTAGCGCCAGGGTTAGTAGCAAATGAAAATTTAAAAAAGGCCCGCCCCCTTACCCCTCAATGGAGGGAAATTCTGAATTTCCTTTTAGCATTAGTGCTTTGTCTTATCAAATTTTCCCATGTCACTTTTATAAAAAAAAATTCTGGATTAAAATATATGTTGTAAATTTCATCTCAGAAATAGCATCTAATATTCTAATTTAAAAACTATTTTCAAATGAATATTAAAAAGAATATGTGTTGAAGGGTTGTTTAAAGCGTTTTCAATAGCTCATTTTTATTAAAAGTGGTAACTGCTCGAAATGGTGGAGGTGTTTTGGCATTTTATGGAAATGCGCTTTTAACAAATAGTGGTTCTGTTTTTAAACTATTTGAAATCAAGTTTTGTTTTAGGTATAAAAATGTAAAGTGATATGGAAACTAAAAAAGGGATTAAAACAACCATTCTAAATACAACGGATGACAACAGTATAATTTTGGTGAGGATTATTGTGGGCCTGGTTTTCTTAACCGAAGGCATACAAAAGTTTTTGTTCCCGGAATTATTGGGCACAGGCCGCTTCGAAAAAATTGGCTTCTCCGATCCTGCGTTCTGGGCTTATTTTACCGGAACTTTCGAAATTATATGTGGCACGTTCGTATTAATTGGCTTGTTCGTAAGGCTGGCTTCCGTTCCCTTGTTCATTATTATGATAACAGCTTTTGTAACCACAAAATGGCCCATGCTAATGGCCAAAGGTTTCTGGGCAATGGCACACGAATACCGCACTGATTTTGCCATGACATTGCTTTTGATTTATTTGCTGATAAACGGTGGTGGAAGGTGGTCGGTAGATTCGAAAATTATTAAAGCCCCCGAATCTTTGATTTATGAAAATGTTTAATAAAAGTTAACATTTAATAGATTCATTGGCCTCCGTTTGGAATTACAAAAGCAATCTAACATCTTTGAAAATAGCCAGGTATTATGGATATACATAATAAGCCAGACAATAATCCCCTGAAAGAATTGGCCTTGTTGTTTCTAAAACTCGGGACAATTTCTTTTGGCGGCCCGGCTGTACATATCGCCATGATGGAAGATGAAGTTGTAAAGAAACGCAACTGGATGAACGAACAACATTTTTTAGATTTAATCGGCGCAACAAATCTCATCCCCGGCCCAAACAGCACAGAAATGGCCATTCACATTGGCCATGAAAGGGCCGGGTGGAAAGGGCTGATTGTTGCCGGTTTATGCTTTATCCTTCCTGCCGTAATTATTACGGGGTTTTTTGCCGTGCTTTATAAAGAATATGGGCAATTGCCACAGGTACAACCATTCATATACGGCATCAAACCTGCTATAATTGCTATTATCCTTGCGGCAATTTACCCTCTTGCAAAAAAATCGTTAAAAACAATTGAATTGGGAATTATTGGCATTATAGCACTTATCCTCTGTTTGATTGGTATTAACGAGATTTATGTAATGTTCGGCGCTGGCTTGGTTGCATTGGCCCTGGCCGGTATCAGGAATAATAAGTTCAATTCAATAAACAGTTTTTTCCCATTTATATTATTGCAATCTTACAATTCGGGATTTTTAAGTATCAGAAATATTAGTATTTTCTTTACCTTCCTTAAAATTGGCGCTGTACTTTATGGAAGCGGTTATGTGCTTTTTGCTTTTCTCGATACGGAACTGGTTGCAAAAGGCATCCTTTCGAGGCAACAATTAATAGATGCCATCGCTGTAGGGCAGTTTACACCTGGCCCGGTATTTTCATCGGTAACATTTATAGGTTATCAGATCAACTATTTTACCGGCGCTTTAACAGCCACTATTGGGATTTTCCTGCCATCATTTTTATTTGTGGCTTTGCTCAACCCGCTTATTAGTAAAATGAGAAACTCAAAACTGTTTTCAGCTTTTTTAGATGCCGTGAACGTGGCATCAATAGCCATCATAGTTGCTATATGTTATCAAATGGGGAAAAGCTCTGTTTCTGATTGGCGTACAATTGTTATTGCCGTAGCAAGCCTTACAATAGTATTTGGGTTTAGAAAAACCAACAGTGCATTGGTGGTAATAGCAAGCTCGGGCTTGGGATATGTATTGGACCTTTTGTAATCATGTCAGTTATTTTTAATGGTTCAAAATTTAAATACATGGAAACTAAACAAATTATACTCTTTGACGGGTTTTGCAATTTATGTAACGGGTTTGTTCAATTTGTAATAAAAAAAGACAAAAAAAATAAAATCAAATTTGCCCCTTTGCAATCAACAGGCGGTCAAAACCTTTTAAAACAATTCAATTTACCAAATAGCTATTTTACTTCATTCGTTTACATAAAAGACAATAAAGCATATTTTAAATCATCGGCAGGCCTAAAAGTATTAAAAGATTTGGGTGGCATTTGGCAGTTATTTTACTTTTTAATAATTGTCCCAAAACCATTAAGGGATTTTATTTACAGCATTATTGCAAAGACAAGGTACAAAATATTTGGCAAGCGAGATACCTGCATGGCCTCAGCGCCTGATATAAAATATAAATTCCTGGAGTAATTTTAAACAGAACAAATTTTTCACTTACAAATTTTAATTTAAAAACTCTATTTAAACCCTGAGTAGTTATAGGAGTTTAAATAATAGAAATCAAATTCTCACTGTTGCCCCATTTAATGATTTTTTAATCTTCATTTTTAATTCTGTAATTATTTTACAAGTACATTTGCCTAAATTTACTGTGACTTTGAAAAAACAGGCCAAATTTTAAGAAACATTAATTGAATTTTCATTAACCTTTTTGACTGAAGCTTGTTTAAATTTATACAATTATTAGGTTAATAGGGCATACTATGGTAAGGCATCTTGGAAAAATATTTGTGCTGTGGGTTTATTTGGCTTATTTCTTAATAAATTGTTGTGCCCAATTGTTTACAAATGGAGTTAATAATTTCCCGGGACAAACAAGCTTTAAAAAAATAAACGTATCGGTTCGGCTTTCACGTTCTTATGAAAACCAAAGACAGGTAAGCATAAAAAAAGCGCCTGTTCATTTGCCAAAAGTAAAATCTAATTCACTTAATACTTGCTTCAACTATTTTTGTTTAAATTTTAAAGTACTGGCAGTAAAAACTATTGACAATGCTTTCAGCTTTCATAATTCTTACAAAACACCTGTATATCTCGATAATTGCAACTTTCGTATTTGAGATTTTCTAAAAAGCAGGGAAACCCTTTTCCCGCATTTCCAGCATATTATTTCTTCGGTTTAATTGCATAACATATTTTGATTATGAAAGTATCACTATCGAAAAATTCATTTTTGATTGTTGCAGTATTGATACTGAATATTTATATCCCGGTTTTCACAGAAGGCCAGGTTCCTGAAAAAATAACGCTCTTGCAGGCGCTCGAACTTGCCGGGAAAAATTACCCATCGGTAAAAGCAAAAGAAGCGGTACAGCAGGCATCTGAATACCATTTGCGTTCGGTAAAAGACGAATATATACCGGATTTATTTGTGCAGTATCAGGATTTGTATGCAAGCGCTAACAGCATTGTTGGTACCTATTTTTCTAATGAAGGAACTGCAATACCCATTTCGGGAACGCTGAAAAGCTACAGTTATCAGGGAATCTGGAGCAGTTTTGGGACACTTATGGTAAACTGGAAGTTTTTCAATTTCGGCAAAGTGAAAGCCGATGTTAGTGTTGCCAAGAATGAATTGAAAGAACAATTGTACGATTACGATAATGAAGTTTTTCAACTAAAAATCAGGGTTGCCGATGCCTACTTATTGCTTATTGCTCTGGAACAATTAGAAAAAGTACAGGAAGAAAATCTTGCCAGGGCAGGATCATTTTATCAAATGACACGGGCTTATTCGCAAAGCGGTATGAAAGCCGGAGTGGATTCATCGGTTGCCAGGGCAGAACTTTCGAAGGCTAACCTTCTTTTATTGCAAAGCAAAAAAAATGTAAAGGTCCAAAAGCTTAATCTAATGGGTTTGATGGGCATAAATAATGATTTCAACACCGACACATCGTTGTTTGTATCGAAAATTCCATTCATTACTTTTCCTGACACTTCGGCATTAACGAATAACCCGTTATTAAAACTTTACAGTAACAATATAGATTTATTCCAATCACGTGCAAAAGCAGTCGAATTATCTTACCTGCCTTCATTGCATTTGTTGGGAGCAGGCTGGGCAAGGGGTTCCGGGGCCAAGTATGTTAATAATACAGATGTCTTGACTTCAAGTTTTTCCCAGGGGATTCCATTTGAGGCATACAATTATTTGGTAGGTATAAGCTTCGTTTGGAATATTGCCAGCGCACCACACATATATTCTGAATATAAAAGCCAATCCCTGCTTGCTTCAGCGGCACAATATGATTATAACAGGGCTTATATTGAATCGAAAGAGGAATTGAACAAGGCAAACCTTGAATTTGAAGATGCACTGGAAGAAGTTAAAGAAAGCCCTGTTCAATTTCGTGCGGCAACCGATGCCTACAATCAATCAAAATCGAGATACGATGCCGGGTTAAGTACCTTTTTCGAAATATCTCAAGCGCTTTATGTTTTGAACCGTGCCGAGGCCGATCAACTGGCTTCGTACAATAATTTGTGGCGGGCATTGCTAAAGCAAGCTGCCGCCACCGGTAATTTGAACATTTTTACAAGTAATATAAAATAACTTATGAACCTTGTTACATCAGCATTAAAAAGGCCCGTTACAATGATTGTAATTGTTGTAAGTGTGCTTATTTTTTCCATCGTTGCGCTGATCAGCCTTCCTATTGATATTTTTCCAAAATTAAACCTGCCCACTATTTATGTGATTGAATCGTACGGCGGCATGTCGCCCCAGCAAATGGAAGGCTTTTTCTCAACGGGAATGCAGGATCAGTTTCTATATATCAATGGGATTAAAAGAATAGAAAGTAAAAATATCCAGGGGCTTTCTTTGTTGAAATTAATTTTTTACGAAAGCACCGATATGGCAGAGGCTTCTGCCCAGGTTGCTTTGCAGGTAAACCGTGCAATGAAGTTTTTTCCACCTGGGGCTTTGCCCCCGCAGGTTATCCGCTTTGATGCATCTTCGTTGCCGGTTGGGCAATTGGTTTTGTCATCGCCTAACAAATCATTGAAAGACATTTACGACCTCGCTACCACCCGTGTCCGGCCTATGTTTGCAACAATTAATGGACTTTCGGCCCCGCCGCCTTTCGGGAGCAATGCACGAACAGTGCTTATCAACGTTATTCCAAATAAAATAAGAAGCTTTGGGATTTCACCCGATGAAATGGTTGCCGCGCTTGCCAAATCGAACGTAATGGCGCCATCGGGATATTTGCGCGAGGGCAATACCATGTTTGTAACTACCATGAATTCGCTTGAGAAAACAGTTCAGGAATTTAGCGATATTCCGGTAGCTGTTAAAAACGGGCAGGTAATATTTGTAAGGGATTTCGCGCGGGTAAGCGATGGTGCCGACATGACAGTGGATTATGCGCTTATTAACGGGAAACGTTCTGTTTACCTCCCCGTAGTCAAAACTGCCGATGCATCAACCTGGGATGTCGTGCAGGCTTTGAAAAAGAAGATACCCGAAATGCAGTCACTCCTGCCCGATGATGTGAAAATATCGTATGAGTTCGACCAATCGGTATTTGTTATAAATGCCGTTAAAAGTCTGGCAATTGAAGGTGCATTGGGCGCTTTGCTCACAGGATTGATGGTATTGCTTTTCCTGCGTGATTTCCGAAGCAGCCTTATCGTGATTATTACCATCCCGGTTTCTATCCTGGCTGCTTTACTATTGTTGCGCTTATTTGGCCAAACCATTAATATCATGACCCTGAGCGGGCTTTCATTGGCTGTTGGTATTCTCGTTGACCAGGCCACGGTAACCATTGAAAACATCCATCAGCATTTGGAAATGGGAAAATCAAAGGCAAAGGCAGTTTATGATGCCTGTACCGAAGTATCATTTCCGTTGTTCCTCATCCTGTTGTGCATTATCTCGGTTTTTGCCCCTTCGTTCCTTATGAAAGGCGTTCCCAAGGCTATGTTTTTACCGCTCTCGTTGTCTATCGGGTTTGCCATGATTGCCTCGTATGTGCTTGCCCAAAGCCTTGTCCCCGTGATAACAAATTGGATGTTAAAAGAAGGGATGTTTCATTCCAAACACGGAAAAAATCATGCACATGCAGGAGAAGCATTTGATAAGGAAGAAATAAAAGAAGTTGAAGACCATTTGAAAGAAGAAAGAAAACATCCGGAACGGAGAGATTTCTTTCAAAGCTTGAAAATACGTTTTATGCAAAGTTTAAAGATTATGCATAGAAAACGGAACCTGATTATTGCAATTTATCTTTCAGGGGTAATAATCCTTACAGGGGTTTGCTTTCTGATGATAGGAAAAGACATGCTTCCTAAAACAAACATTGGGCAATTTCAAATACGTATTAAAGCCCCGGAAGGCACACGATTGGAACGAACAGAAGAAAAACTAAAACAAGTAATTGGTATTATTGATAGCACCGTTCAGAATCATGTTGAAATTAGTTCGGCTTTTGTTGGAATGGTACCCAGTAGTTTTGGTGCCAGCAACCTGTATGTTTTCAACTCTGGAACCCATGAGGCCATTCTTCAGGTAAGCCTGAACGAGAAATATCATTATGTAATGGATGATTTGAAGGACGTTATCCGGAAAAATATTAAAAACCGCTTGCCAGAACTTAATGTGAGTTTTGAACCTATCGAGCTTACTGAAAAAATAATGGGACAAGGCGCTTTAGCACCTATTGAAATAAGGGTGGCAGGTAAAAATTTCGAAGATATTGAAGGCTGGTCAAAGAAATTATTAAAAAGATTAAAGGAAGTGCCATATCTTCGGGATGTCCAGATACAGCAGCCAATTGCTGTTCCAACTATCGAAATCAAGCTTGACAGGTTTAAAATGGCCCGGTTTGGTTTAACAGTAAGTGAAGTAGCTAATTCAGTAACTACAAGTACAACATCAAGCCGCTTTGTAGAAAAAAACTTATGGTTGGATGAAAAAGTTGCATACACCTACCAGGTGCAAGTACAAATACCGGAATACCGCATGACGGACTTGGATGATTTAAAAGAAATCCCGCTTATAAAAGGGAAAGACAGGCCTATTCTGGCAGATGTGGCTGATTTCACTATTAAAGAGTCACCAGGTGAATATGACAGGTCTGGGCCAAGAAGGTTTCTTACAGTGAGCGCCAACCTGAATAATATGGATTTAGCCGGGGCTACCAATGATGTCAGGAAAATAATCAATTCACTGGGTATCCTTCCAAAAGGATTGGTAACTGAAGTTGCCGGAATGTCGGGTTTGTTGACCGAGACATTGAACAGTTTACAAACCGGCCTTGCCTTTGCCATTTTGGTAATATTATTATTGTTATCTGCGAATTACGAATCGTTTAAACTCGGGTTGGCAGTGCTAACAACAGTTCCTGCTGTATTGCTGGGATCATTGACCACTCTGCTTATCAGCGGGGATACGCTCAACCTGGAATCGTACATGGGAATTATTATGTCCATTGGGGTTTCAGTGGCAAATGCAATTCTGATTGTCACCAATGCCGAGCAATTACGGTTTCGATACAAAAGTGCACAAAAGGCAGCTATTACTGCAGCCGGTATGCGGTTACGCCCCATACTTATGACAAGCTTTGCAATGATAGCCGGCATGATACCCATGGCCAGTGGCATGGGCGAAGCAGGCGAACAGACAGCTCCATTGGGAAGGGCTGTTATCGGGGGCCTGGCTGCATCTATTTTTGCAGCATTGTTTATTTTGCCGCTCATATTTACATGGGTTCAGGATAGCGCCGGGTTCAAAGAAAAATCATTAATGCCTAAAGAATAAAAATTATATCATGAGAAAATTAGTAATTGCCTGTATAACGACTTTAATAATTATTTCATGTAGAAGCCATGAAAAACCAGTGGAGCTTAAAGGGGAAAACAATAAGCATAATTATACATTTAAAGTCACCCGAAAAAGCATGACCTCATTCATCACGATTCCGGGAGAATTTATTCCTTTTGAAGAAGTGGAGCTATTCCCAAAAGTTAGCGGTTTTGTAAAAGATGTATTGGTCGACCGGGGGTTTTCTGTAAAAAAAGGCCAGACTTTATTGGTTATGGAAGCACCGGAAATTACACAGCAGCTTATCCTGGCAAAATCGAAACTGGCAGAATCGGAGGCGATACTTAGCACTAAAAAAGAAAGGTACGATATGCTTTCTGTTACCGCGCAAACGCCGGGAAGTGTATCTCCATTCGACCTGGAAAGTGCCAACAACGAATTTATTTCTGCCCAGGCTTCGGTAAAAACGGAAGAAGCCAACATAGCAGCATATCAGGCAATGAATGATTACCTAAATTTAATTGCTCCCTTCGATGGTATTATTACCCAGCGGAATGTCCACCCGGGAGCATTTGTGGGCCAAACAGTCAAATGAAAGAACCTGTGCTCATTCTAAAAGATGTAAATAAATTGCGTTTGACAGTATATGTGCCGGAGAGTTATGTAGATAAGCTGGATGAGAAAGGAGATGTCATTTTCATCATCAATGCATTGCCTGCAAAGGAATTTAAAGGGAAGATATGTCGTTTGTCAAAATCCGTAAACGGGCAAAACCGTTCCGAGGCAGTAGAAATAGATGTATCGAATGAACCCGATATCAAGCCGGGCATGTATGCTGAAGTGAAATTACCGGTTACAGCTTTGGGCGCCAATTCATTTGTTGTACCTTATACGGCAATAATTTCAGGCACCGAAAGAAAATTTGTTGTGGCTGTTGACAAACAAAAACATGCCCATTTAATAGATGTTCGTGAAGGCATTACCGATGGCAAAATCACTGAAGTATTTGGGAACATCGAGGAAAATGAAGAAATTTTAACGAAACCCGACAATGAAATTAAGGACGGGGATTTGGTTGAATAATATATTGAACCAGAAGAATCAAGAACCAAGAACAAAGAACAAAGACTTGTTTTTTCAACAGAGGACTCTTCGAGAGACCACGCTGAAAAACAAAAATCTTATGAATAACTATCTTATCTTTTTAATAAAACCCTATTTGAAGCCTTATAGCTGCAAAATTGTCCTTAATAACAGCAACGCTGTGGCCTCTTTGGAATACATAAGCTGCCTGCAACCTTGCATAAGGCGTAAAGCTATAACCCAAACTGAAAGTATAATTCGAACTGTAGTAATCCGACTTTGATAAATTAGGATCATACGTATCATATTTTAGCAAAACGTCGAATACTTTTGGGACAATAAAATAGCTTCCCTGCACGTAATAACCAAAACGCCTGGTTGCACTACTATCTAAACCCTGTAAATATTCAGCTTTAAAATTAAAATCGCTATGGGTTACATTTAAATCAAATCCCTGGCGGTTATGGAGGTGGTTTGCAGGCTTGGCCCCATAATTGGCAATTCCATGATAGGCCGAAGCGCCAAAATAGACCCAGGCCACCGGATGAAGGACTATCCGTCCGCCAACATCTTTGTAATTGTTGTTATCGGCAGTTACATTTATACCGGCACCATTAAAAACGCCAAGCTTATAATCAATAAAATTGATACCATTTAATTTTAAAAAGCTGCCGCTGATTTGCCCAATATCCCTGCCGCTATTATCGCCTGCAACATCATTGCTGCGGTTTGCCAGCGCATTCACAACCTGTGAACGATAAATAGATTCCAGGAATTCATCAGGTGTCATATTTTCCAGCGATAAAGGAATGTAAAATTGCCCGGCCGTGAAAATAAGATAAGGCTTGAATTTCCATTCACCATAGGCATCAATCAGCTTTGGAGCGCCTTTTCCGGCAAACTCGGCCTGTACACGGTATGTCCAAAGTGGAGAAACAAATCCTTTCAAATTAAGCCTGGCATGATAAATATCAAATTCATCATTGGCTTTATTCCCATTCACATCAATATGCTGTTCAAAATATTGGTAACGGATTTGCGAATATCCCGATAATTGCACAGGCAAAGTTGATTTTACAAAGTATGTTTTATTAAAATCGCCTAAGATGGCCGAATCATTGCGAAGTGAATCTGATTTGCCAATACCATTGGTTTCAGAATAAGCAATAAGAAAATCGGCCCCTTTTATTGTAATTAAGTACGATTGGAATAAAAACGAAATGAGGGTTGCTATATTTTTCATGTTGGAAAATTTTTAGAAACTTAGAACATAAACCTTTTGACAAAGATTAAACATTTCTTTTAAAAAAGGCATACCATAGTTGCGGTAGAAGGAAAGTATTTTTATATACTAACAATAGCTCAATCGAAAAAATTGAGGAAATAAATATTGCAACAATCCCAAAACTCGTGTAATTGGGTTAAGTGTAATGCGAAAATTTATTTATTTTTTTATGCTGTACCCAGTATTATAGCACTTCCTGAGTATTTTATCTGTTCAACCAAAGTGTTGGTTAAAGGATTGCCAAATTCTATGCCCAAGGCTAAAATCAAAGTATTGGCTTCATCGTCAAGTAAGCTGCTGTCTAATTGAAGTGTCAGGCTTTCTTCGGCAACTGGCATAAATGCCGATTGCCACCCGGTTGTGGCGCTTGAATTCTTGCTCTGGACATCAGGGTTTTTCGACACATATTCATCCCTGTCTGGGTTGTATATAAAGTCAGTTAAAATACCTAAAGTAGCTGTAAACCGCACCAATGGATTGTTATATTTATTCTGAAAATTTATATTCGGAACCAGTGCCGGAATTTTAACGGTTGCTTTGCCTTCTTCACGAACAATAGAAAAATAAAACGGGCTTTGTACCACCCCTGAAATAGGTTTTTGTTTATTGTAACTGAACCCATCGAGCCATTGTTTGTATTTCGAAAAGGTAATAATCCTCTGGCCAAGAAGCCCTGTGCTGTCCATTTTTTGAATTTTCTTTGCAATAGAATTCAACGATGTTGAAATATTATAATCGGCCATATGGCGCAGGGGGTATAATGCCTTGCGTACAGCAGTTCCAGCTTTGGAACAGCCTCCAAACTCTTTGTTGAATTTACGGGTATTAACAAAACTTTTGGAAGTTTTAATCTTTTTCCAGCTTGCCCCGCCTTTTTCACGCACAAAGGTTTTGCCTGGAATATCCCGTCTTTTGTAATACGATTTGTTTCCAACGCTTCCTGCATAGTCAATGTCATTTTTTAATACAGCCATAATTTTGATTATTTTAATTAAAATTATAACAAATATATAACATATAATTATTAATTGTGCATTATGTATAAATTTAATCTAATTTATATGTGGGATATATCTAAAATAAATTATATTTAACCCTTACTTTTCGGAAGCTTTAATAAGCTCTCGAAATAAAACAATAAATTGTAGTTGTCCTGCAAAGGTTTTTTTTTAACTTAACGAAACATTCACGTAAGTGAAGTGAGCTTTTCTCATGCGTGTTAGCGAATAAAAACGGGTTATGGTTAATTACCTTAATTGCACAACATTTCCATTTGATGCGAAAAAAAAATACAATAAAAAAGATAAGGTTTTGAATTTTTTATAAAAATGGAACCATGAAAACTTACAAAAAAAATGCGGTTATTATTGGAGCATTATTCATTTTTACAACACTTGTTGGAATGATAGATGCTTATTTCGTTGCACCAGAATTTAAACAACAAGTAGTGAGTATTTTGCAAATTGACAGTAAAATATTATTAGGAGTATTCTCTGTTTTGGTTATGTCAATTGGAATTGTCTTTATTGCAATAACGTTCTTCCCGGTGGTTAAAAAGCATAGTGAATCTATAGCAATTATATATATAATTCTTAGAACGATTGAATGTTTACTGCTCATAGCAGGTGCTATTTGTTATCTATATATTATTGCTTTAGGTAAATTTTTCACCAATGAAACTATTACCAATTATGCGATTGCAATTGCTTTAGCCATAAAAATAAAATATTTTGGCTTTCAAATAGCCATGATTATATTGGGATTTGGAAGTTTATTTCTTTGTTATTCACTTTATGCATCAAAACTTGTTCCTGGATTTTTGTCAATTTGGGGTGGGATAGGATATGCATTGTTATTGCTAAGTGCAGTACTTGATATTTGCGGTGTTATAGATACAACAAATGGATTAGGTTCAGCTTTATATGTTCCAGGTGGTTTATGGGAATTGATTGTATTTCCATTATGGCTTTTCATTAAAGGATTTAATACATCCGATACTGATTCCCCTGGTTAAGAGTAATTTATTAGGAACTAAAGCTCATGAAATAAGTTTACTTCGTTAATAAGAATTATTTCATGTCCATAGGGTATAAAATGAGTTATCTGCCATTATACCTTAATTCCAACTATTGTTATATCATCAACCTGTTGTTTATTCCCCATCCACTTTGTAATTACTTCTTCGAGAATTATTTTTTGTGCTTGTAATGAATGTTGCTTCATGTTATAAAGGAGTTCTTTAAATGGTTTTAAATTGAATTTTTTATCTTTTAGTCCTCCAAACTGCGATGTATAACCATCAGAAAAGATATACAAAATATCGTCCTTTTGCAGTGAAATATTATTGTTCGTAAAAGTTTCATAGTCCATAGGATGCACTCCGACAGGCATGTGGTTTGCCTTGTAAATAACTAATTCGCTGTTTCGAATAAGAAACAATGGATTGTAGGCTCCGGCATATTGCAATTCTAGTGATTCCAAATCAATACGGCAAAATGCGATATCCATTCCATCATGGTTGCCTATTTCAGTTGTTTCTTGTTTTAATGACTTTTTTATGCGTTTGCGAAGTTCGTTTAAAGTCTCGGCTGGTGTATCGAGGCCGCGTTTGCCTATAATATCATTCAACAGCGAAATACCCAGGACACTCATGAATGCTCCCGGTACACCATGTCCGGTGCAATCGGCAACGACTATAAAAATGTAATTTTTAATTTGCCTGAACCAATAAAAATCACCACTTATAATTTCACGAGGTTTAAAAAGAATAAAATATTCGACAAAATTGCATTTCAATATTTCTTCTGATGAAAGCAAAGTACGTTGAATGAGGCTGGCATATTCGAGACTATCATTAATATCTTTTTGATGTAAAGAAAGTTGGTCACGTTGCAATGAAATTTCTTCTGTAAACTGGGTGAGTTCCTCATTTTTCTGAAGTATTAAATCTTTCTGTAATTCCAATGTTTGCATCGCTTTGTTTTTTTGCATAAAATTATAGAAAGCTATGAACAACAAGGCTACTAGTAATATTGAACCTACCAATAAAATATATAAAATTCTTTTTTGTAGTTTAATTTTTGAACCCTGGGTTATATATTTTTGCTGAAAGGATTTAATAACAAGCGAATTTCTTTCAGATATCTCATTCATCTGGGAAATTTGAAAAGCCTTTTTCGATTTTTCAGATCCAATTTCTTCTTTTACCTTGTCATATTTTTCTCGAAATTCGAGAGCTTTTAAAGGGTTGTGAAGTTTCTTGTATACTTTATATAAAGTTAAATAATCATCTCGTTCGTATTCTTTGAAATTTCCATTCTCTGGTTTGGAGAGTTCTGTAGATTGCGGAAGTGCATTTATTCCGAACAACAAAGCTTTGTCTAATTCGCCGGATTTTAAATAAACCCTCGCCAGGTTACTTTCTATCGGGGCATATTTATAATTGTGAATATTGCTCTGATTTTCCAGTTTCAACATCTCCAGATTATAATCAATTGCTTTTTTATAATCCTTTTTCAACTCGTAAATTAAAGAATAGGAGTTTATTATAAAATATCTGGCAAAAAGGTTGTCCCATTTTTTAATTATATTATTTGCAATATCATTAAAATAGAGAGCAGAATCTGCATTGCCAAGTTTAATATACTCATAAGCCAGATGTGCATTTGCTCCGTAAAGCTGCACAATATCACGATTAGAGCCAAGCTTTTTAATATATTGAAGATATGCGTTTGCGGCATCGCGATAGTATCCAAGATGGTCATATTGTGTAGCGATGGCAAAGTAATTTTTATTGAGGAATTTTTCTTCACCAATTATCCTGGCTATACTCATAGCTTCTTTATAATAAAATAACGACCTGTCAAAAAGAAAACAAGATGAAAAAACACCTGCTGTGTTATAATAAAAATTGAACAGTTCGATCCTGTTTAAAGGTTTTTTAAAATCATTGATTGCCTTTTGTATCCATACATCTGCGTTAAAAAATTGATTTTTATTGCAATAAGTATAAATTAGCCTGTTGTAAATATTTTGTGTTATATAATAAAATTGCCAGTCGTATGGTTTTAATGCTTTTATCCTGGCTGTATATTCAAGGGTTTTATCAGAATATTTTAATACGGAATCAAATTCGTTTTTCTGGTCGTAATATTCTGCAAAGTCTGAGTATAGCCAACTTGCCTGCACCAACAATTCAAAAGTAAGATGCTTATTTTTATCAATAGATTTAAAAATTGATTCAGATTTTCTGTAATATTCATCAGAAACGTCTATGTCTCCTGCTTTATTTCGAATTTCACAATAGTATTTTAACACAGTAAATAATTCGTTCTTATTTTTTCCCGCTTTGGCCACTTCAATCATTTTGTCGACTAATAAATAAGCTGAGTCCTTTTTATTTAGTCGAACATAGCAATGGGCAAGTTCAATATTACTATGAAATAATTCATCTCGTTTCTTTAGAAGTTTATAAAGTAATACAGATTGTTTAAGGTAATTGATTTTCTCCTCTGGCCTGTTGAATTCACTTATATGAAGGGCAAATTCCCGATAATTGAATGCAAGCAAATTAAAATTATTTGTCCTCTTGCAAAGCTCAATTGCTTTTTCGAAAAAGAAATAAGAGCTATCTTTATCACCATAGTAATTGTCGTAAAAAATACCCATGTTCTTTAAGGCAGTAATTTCGCCCTTATAATAACTTAACTTGTTTGCCAGGAACAAAGCCTGCTCTATATATTTTTTCTGTATCTGAAAACCGGCAAAACATTCGCTTAAATCATTAAATATTTTTATTTTATTGGTATCTTCTTTAGCTGTTTTTATTTTTATGAGCAAAGAATCTATTAATGGTTGGTTTTGACTTTGTAATGTTATTGATAAAGAAAGTAATGCAAGACAAAACAAAAATCTGATACTCATTTTTATTGAAAATTGGGTTTCGAAATTATTGATTAATTTTTAGAAAACAAATTATCAAACAATATGAAATTGTTATATCATGTTAAATCTATTCTATAATCTGGAGTATTATTGATAACTGAAGTTGGACAGATAGTTGCTAAAACATTTATAAGGGAATATAATTTAAACCTTCACTTCAACTAAAAAAATATCGTTAACCTGCTTGCATTTTTCCTGCCTGATGGCAAAATTATTTTCGAACATGTTATACTTACTAATTGTTATTACAAAAGATGAAAAGGTAAATAATGTCTTTTTTGGTTTTGTAAAAGGGAATATAATACAGTAAAATATTAACAATAAAACATTGTACAGTTTATGTTACAATAATGAAATTTCATTTCAACATATCTTTTACCTGTTCAAAATCACCATCATTTTTAGCTGGTGTTAATTTCAAAATATATGTCATTAATGAATAAAGATGAACATTTTCAAATGAAGGCTGCAAATAGCCATTTTTAAAAGCAGGGCCAATTGCATAAAATATCCCGTGCATATCAGAATTTATGTTATCATAGCCATGATTTCCTGCCATTGTAATTTTCTCATCGGTCCACGTTATAGAATAAGCGCTATCGGCCAATATAACAAATTCCCCAATCCTGGAATTCAACCCGTAGTGAAACCTTTTGGGTAATTCTTGTCTTCTCCAGAATTTCAAATGCTGCAATTTAGAAAGTCCGGTTAATATACTGTCAGAGAATCCTTTTCTGGCATCCAGTGTTATTAAAGAATAGTGTCCACTTATATTTTCGCACCAATCATTTTTGATAATTGGGTTTAGAAAAATCACTTTTTTACCATTTAATGCTGACATACCGTGATCCGAAACAATAATAAAATTAACCTGCCGACCTATTGGAATTTGCTCTAATTTATTCATAAAAACTCCTATAAGGGTATCCAGGCGCATTACCATGGTACGAATGTCTTTGCCAAAAGGGCCTTCGCTGTGCGCGATATGGTCAGGGTTATCAAAATAAAACATTACCAGGTGAGGCCGCTTGGTTACTGGTAAGGTTAACCAATGAATTACTGTATCAATTCTTTGTTCGTAAGTTATTTCCGGATAATATTTTTTCCAGTAATCTGGTTCTCGTTCCTTTAATCTCAGCTTCACTGCCAGGCCAATAATAGCTAGCTGCAATGATGTCCTGTTTCTGAGCTGAGAACCCATATTGGCTCTCCACTATAAAACCGTCCGTCACCAACTGTTTTGCTATCATTATATTTATAATTCAACTTTAAGTTAATGTCATAAAAAGTATTGTTTACTATTCCATGATGATCAGGATACAAGCCTGTAACCATAGTATAATGGTTTGGAAAAGTCACACTGGGGAATACTGGTAATAATGAAATTGCATGAACTCCATTTTTAATAATATAATGAAGGTTAGGCGTTGGAAAAGAATCAGCATAATCCCAACGAAAACCATCCAGGGAAAGTACTACAAGATATTGTTTGTCATCATCCTGGTGGGCAGAGCAATTAAGTTGAAATAAAATTATTGCTGATAAAAAAAGTTTTCTCATTTAACTATTACTTAAATAAAAGTAAATTTCACTTAAACTAAAACGAATTTAATAATCCAAAATTATTTTTCGCCAATGTAAATATAATGTTAGTTTATAAGTTGAAAGTAAAAGAAATGTTTAGGTTATATTAATTTTTTATAATTAATAATTTTATTCTTTCAAATATATTATACTGTTCTCAAAATCCGCGTAAATCTGTTAAATCAGCGTCATCCGCGTTCTATTGTTTACAGCTTTGGCTGCACTATTCTAATAATTATTCAATTGTAGTATTTATTAGCAGAATTAACAATGCCTTAATGTTAGGCTAAAGTTTCAGTTATAGTATAACCTTAAATTTACTGAAAACAAAAACGCATGAATCATAGTGGCGATCCAGACAAAATTCTTATTCCATTAAGAACAGATACTTTCAATTTTGTATTGCAAGAATATAGTAAAATTGTCTATTTTAATGATGCCGATGATTGCAATGAATTTGAAATTATTTCAATGAATTAATAGAAAGATTAGTCTGAAATCTATTGTTTAAAAGATAATTCTGGAATGACTAAATTTTTAATTGCTATTACTTTTGGTTGTTTACTTTTTTTTTTCAAAAAACTTCCGGACAAAATATCAAACCTCAGTTTGCTGCAAACGAACGCCTTACATTAAAAGTTTCATATAATTTAGGCATAATTAAAATACCAGCTGGTGAACTTATTTTTCGATCATCATTACAGCCTTATAATAATCGTCAGGTAGCTTATTTTGAAGTTATCGGAAACAGTTATTCTGCTTACGATCATATTTACAAAGTTCGCGACCAATTGAAATCTTACTCAGAACCTGATAAATTATTGCCCCTTTGGTTTGAAAAACAAATGAACCAGAATGGACAAGTATCTTTAGAACGATATGTAATCAATCATGACAGAAAACAGATATATTCCTTTAATTCTAATATGTCCGAATCAAAATTTGATACAATTACATTTAAAAATATCTTCTTTGACTTTATAACATTGGCCTACTATATACGTCAATTGAATTTTAATTCTTTTAAGATTGGAGATAAATTACCAATGAATGTAATTTGTGAAAATAAGTTTTATCCCATTAATATAATATACATGGGTATTGAAACTATAAGCCTTTTAGAGAAAGGAAATTTTAGATGTTTGAAATTAAATATATCTGTTATTTCCGGAAGTATATTTAACGAGGGAGAAACAATTACAGCCTGGGTTACAAATGATGAAAACCGGCTGCCAATCCAGATGGAAGCCAAAATATTAATAGGTTCTGTTAGGGCAGTTCTTATAAAAGCTGAAAATACCAGGAAACCTTTGATGGCAAAATTGAAATGACCAAATATTATTTTAGAAATATTCAAGCGGTAAAATATAATTTTACCCCTGATGTTTTTGTTTTCAAATTTAATTGATTATTTTTTTGAGTATTATTAGAATTAAAAAGTATTCAATAACTTTTGCTTGCAATATATTATAATCAAATTATAGACATAAAATGAAAAAAACAATAGTTGTTTATTATTCAAGAAAAGGAAGTAACAAATATTTAGCCGAAAGAATTTCCAAAAGTTTATCATGCGAATTAGAAGAAATCAAACCTCGCCTGAATATTTTTCTTCTGTTTTTATTGAATATTCATTTAGGTAATTGGTCATTGAAGAACAATATTAAAAAATACGATCGGGTTATTTTATGTGGGCCGATTTGGATGGGAAAGTTTATACCACCTCTCCATAGTTTTATCAAAAAGTATTCTTTTCAAATAGATCAATTGATTTTTGTTACTTGTTGTGGCAGCACTGATGCTAAAAAAGATGAAAAATTCGGTCATGGTTTGGTTTTCAAAGAAGTAGAAAACTTATTAAAAGATAAAAGTATTCTTTGTCAGGCATTTCCAATTGGTCTTGTCTTACCTGATGACAAAAAAGAAGATGCTGATGCTTTTTTGAAAACTCATTTGAATGATGAAAATTTTAAAGGTGAAATTCAAGAGAGATTTGAAAATTTCATTCAAAAAATAGCAGAATTTAATATGCAATAATAATTTGAAAAGTATTCCAATGAATAAGACTTTGATTATTTATGGTACAAGAAAAGGAACTACAACTGAAACTGTTCAATTGATAGCAGAAGTATTAAAAAATGAATACAACCATGAAGTAGATATTTGTGAATCAAGTCAATTAAAGTATTATAAGAAGAGATTAAACGAATTCAATAATATTATAATTGGCTCATCAATTGTTTCTGACTGGTGGAAAGGTCGAATTCTTTCATTTGCGAAAAAGGATATATTTAGTGGTAAAAATGTTGCTGTATTTGTTACTGCTGGTGGGACTTTAAATAAAGTTATCAAGTATGGTATTACTAAAGAAGAAGCCATTAATGAAGCAATTCAAAAATATATAAATAAATATTCAAAGAAATTCAAGTTTCATCCAATCAGTAAGGCTGCGTTTGGTGGAAAAGTATTTAAAAAAGGTATTGTAAGATATAATAGTTGGAATCAAGAAGACATCGTAAATTGGGCGAAAGAAATTGGTGAAAAATTAAAATAATTGGAGGGTTTTTATATGTCAAAAGATTTAAAAATAAAGTGGTTAAAAATACCTGAAGAACATGATTATCCTGCTACATTATCATATTTGTTGCTTTTTTATGATGAGCAGACTGCCAATAATTATGTTGAAAAGTTGAAACATACACCAATGACAAGTTTCAAAGCAAAGGATATTTTTAGGGCTTCTGGTTTATCCTTGCTTGGAATAAGCAACTCACATGTTGAAAAGGATAAACGAAAAATTGAAGCAGGAAAAGAATTATCACCATTGCTTTTAATTAGAGATATAACTAAAGGGAAAGTTATAATTGCAGATGGTTATCATAGGTTATGTGCAGTATATTTGTTTGATGAAGATGCTTTAATACCTTGTAAAATTGTGTAATAATAATGGTAAACTATTAAAATTATAAGGTTTATAGCAAAATACAATTAAAGTTTCTTAATTAAATCAAGTTATTTGAACTTGATTTTTCTCAAATTTTTTATTTAGTTAACAAATAACCAATCGAACACTCATCGTTTTCAGCCGACTCAAAATATATCTCAACAGTATATAAAACCTCATATTCATAATTTATTTCAATAGTTTCTATTTCATCTTCACCGTCCATAAATAAAAAATGAATTAAGGGAGTAACTACTCGACTCGTGCAACTTAAAACTTTTAAATTTGTAAAACTTCCATTTATTGCAATCCTCTCTGATTTTCCTTTAAAAGTTGTTGTTTGCATAATATATTTTAAAAAATTATAGTCGTTAAATATAATTCAATTATCCTGAAACAATTTCAAATTATTATCAAGAATTCTAACACCTTACATTTATTGATTTAGAAAGAAAATAAGAATTTACTTTAATGAGTAATAAATATATCGTATATATACTTAAAATAATGATGTCATTTGTCAAACGACATTTTTTTCATAACCAATTTCAGGTTTACTTCTTTAATAAAACAAAAACTTTTAGGAAACTTCAAATTAACTTTTAGTAGGTTTAGATCTATGATTGCTTGAACTTCTGTTCTTATAAGCAGCACATTTTATAGCCAACCCTTTTTTTCCTATACTTTGGCCCACTTGTTTCTGAGCCTGAATTGACAAGGGCAATACAAATGTAATAATCAGGAAAAAGAATAAAAACTTTTTCATATTTAATAGATTTAAAATATGAGCTGAATTTACTTTATATTAATATACTCATACGTTAAGGATAGGTTAATTGCAGGTTAAATAATTAAGTGATTGAGATAGTTAATTGTTGCAGCGCATTACCGTGTCTTGTCCTGTTTGAGCTCGTTTGTAACGCATTTTTTTATTTAATTATCATTCCAGTAAGTTTAATAGGGAAAATATCTTATATAATTGAATATTATGACATATAATTTAACAAAATGATAATGTTTCCTTCCATTTATCAAAACTGTCAAATATTAATTTAGCGGGCCACGGCGCCGGCGCCCCGGGTGGGGCGAAGGTGGCGCGTTCAGTATCTGACCTCGACACTCAGGTTCCCGGCCAAGTCGTGCAGCTTGACGACTTCCAAGGCGGGATCGAAATCCCGATAATCCCGGCCGTTGACGCGACACGCTCTTGATGCGGGTGCCTTGGGGGTGCCGCAGCCGTAACCACACTGGCGGGGCCGGAACGGCGGTCAGGCATCTTGACCGTAGCGGTGATCCGGCCATGGTCCACATCGGAGACGATCTCGAAACCGACCGTCCCGAAGTGGGTCGGGGCGTTCTTCACGGAAATCTTCCGGCCCTGTTCCAGCCAGGCACGCGGGGTGGCGCGGGCCAGCCAGAGGTTCGGGCCGTCTTCCCAGACGAGCAATCGGCGGAACCGCTCCAAGAACGCCGCCTCCTCGAATATCTTGTCCGGCGGACCGTGGGTGGCGTGCTCGTTGAAGACGTAGCCGTCGTTCGGGAGGATATCGATCGCGTAACCGTTGAATAACGAGCGCAGGAAGCAGGGGACATCGTCTGCCGCC
>CAVSGB010000180.1:0-37329 GCA_963726845.1 uncultured Bacteroidota bacterium
TAATATTTTGGATACGGTTATTGATGAAAAATATCTGCCCTCCACGCGAAACTTCGTAGGTTATTCCTTCACGTATAATATCTTCGTTAAAGGTGTGCAATTCGGTAACAATTGGATGCCTGTTGGGCGGTGGTGTATTAATAATCGCCAGGTCGCGTGCCCCCATAAGCGAGAACTGGAGTGTACGCGGGATTGGTGTGGCTGTTAATGTCAGCGTATCAACATTTAATTTAATTTTTTTCAACTTTTCCTTCATTGCTACACCGAACTTCTGTTCCTCGTCGATGATTAGCAGGCCCAGGTCTTTGAATTTGATTTCGTTTCCTAATAATTTGTGTGTGCCAATCAATATTTCAATTTTCCCTTCTTTGACCTTTTGCAAAGTTTTTTTTATATCACTCACCTTTCTCATGCGGCTTATGTAATCTACTGTGCATGGAAAATCTTTTAACCTGTCGCTAAAAGTTTTGTAATGTTGTAAAGCTAAAATAGTAGTAGGCACCAATACTGCCACTTGCTTTCCATCTGTTGCTGCTTTGAAAGCAGCGCGAATTGCAATTTCGGTTTTTCCGAAACCGACATCGCCACAAACCAGCATGTCCATCGGGTTATCACTTTCCATTGCCTGTTTGACCGACTTTGTAGCTTTTTCCTGGTCGGGCGTATCTTCATAAATAAAAGATGCTTCCAATTCCTGTTGCAAATATGTATCGGGATTGAACCGAAACCCGGCTGTTTCCTTTCGTTTTGCATATAAAGCAATAAGGTCTTTTGCGATATCTTTGACTTTACTTTTGGTTGTAGCTTTTAGTTTCTGCCAGGCACCGGTTCCAAGTTTATATATTTTCGGTGCTTCTCCATCTTTACTTTTAAATTTTGAAATGCGGTGCAATGCATGGATACCGACATACAAAACATCATTGTCACGATAGACCAATTTAATTACTTCCTGCCATCGCCCATTGATTTCAACTTTTTCTATTCCTCCAAATTTACCAACGCCATGATCCATATGCACCACGAAATCACCAGGATGTAAATCGTTTATCTCGCTAATGGTCAGTGCTTCATTTTTTGTGAAATTCTGCTTAAAATGATATTTATGATAGCGCTCAAAGATCTGGTGATCGGTATAAAGACAAAGTTTTAAATCGTGATCGATAAATCCCGAGTTAAGGCCTGCTATCAGTGGCGTGAATCCTGCATCCTTATCAATATTGCCGATAATCTCTTTTAATCTGTCGAATTGTTTCGGGTTTTCACTGCAAATAAAACAATCGTAACCTTCCTCACCAATTTGGTGTAGGTTATGCACCAGTAAATCAAAATTTTTGTTGAAAGTTGGCTGAGGAGCCGTGTTGAACCTGAATTTTTGTGAACAATCAAAATAATTTTGGTTACCGCATTCTACGACCATCATTTTTTTTAAACCTGCAACAAATTCTTCGGTATGCGAAAGATCAGGCTGCAACTGAGCTTCGCCTTCAGCGTACCTGTCTTCGGTTTGATGCCAGGGCGCTAAATGCAATGACTGTATTCGATCGACAGTATAAGGAAGATCACGAAACCAAACAATTGTATTTTCAGGCAAATATTCAATAAGCGATATCTTCGATTCATTCATCCCGAATTTCTTAACATCGGGAACAATCTGAATTTTGTCAAGTTTATCGACCGAAAGCTGGCTTTCTATTTCGAAACTTCGTATCGATTCAACTTCGTCGCCAAAAAAATCGATACGGTAAGGATATTTTGCAGCAAATGAAAACACGTCAACTATACTTCCACGAATAGAATACTGACCAGGTTCGTAAACAAAATCGGAAAGTTCGAACTGATATTCTTTCAGAGTATCTTTCAGAAAACTGATATTTATTCTTTCACCTTTTAAAAGCTGAACTGTATTTTGAATAAGTTTCTTTTTCGACACTACCTTCTCTGCAACCGCTTCGGGATAAGACACTATGAATAGTTGCTGGTGTGCCTTAGCCTGGTTAATGCTGTTAAGTAATTCTGTACGTTGTATCGTACCTGAATGATCAGTGAGGTTGCTTTGTCCGGGACGTTTATATGACGAGGGAAACAAATAGACTAATTTTTCGTCAATGAAAGCAAGCAAATCGTTCGCAAAGTACGATGCATCTTCTTTTTCTGGTAAAATAAATAGGTGAATAGTATTGGTTTCTGATGCCAAAGTCCCGCTTAACAATGAAAATGATGAGCCTGTTAAACCACTTATCCGGATAAAATCTTTCCTGTCGGAACCCAATAAAGTTTTGAGCCCTGTATATTCAGGATGTGATTTGTAAAAATTTACCAAATCCATGAAGTGTAAGGATTTTCGAGGTGCAAAGGTATTAAAAAAAAGGAAACTGGATAACGGTTTCCTAAAACCGGATGTTCAAAATTGGAATTTTATTTAATTAATGTTTAGTTTATTAATATCTACATTAAACAATAAGACGTAATTATTGTTAATTATAAAATTTTAATTTTAAAAAGCAATAATAGTCAAGAATATGGATAACCTATATTTTGAAGTTTCTTTTAAAACCAGTAAACTTGTTACCCATACTTACAGCACTTCATTTTCATTGGCTGTTTATATGCTTGATTTTGAAATGCAAAAAAACAATTTATAGTATTTATGGGTTCGTCCGGTTAACTGATGAAATTGTTGATACTTTTCATGAATTTGACAAAATATATTTACTCGAAAAATTTGAAAACGATTATTACGATGCTATTAATTATGACACTAATCTCAATCCTGAATTGCAATCATTTCAAAGTATCGTAAAAAAATACAAAATTTCCGATGGGCATATTCAGGCTTTTTTAAAAAGCATGAAGTCGGATTTAGACAAGAACAATTACAAAAACAAAGCAAATGTTGATAAATATATATACGGATCAGCAGGTGTGGTTGGATTAATGTGCCTTAAAATATTTTGTAACGGAGATGAAAAATTGTACAAAGAACTTGAAGACCCAGCGATGAAATTAGGTTCAGCATTTCAGAAAGTAAATTTTTTACGCGATTTGAAAAATGACCTGGAAAATTTAAACAGAAGATATTTTCCAGAAATTTAAATGAATAATTTCAACGACACAACTAAAACTGAATTGATCCGAAATATAAAAACGATTTTGATGAAGCATATTTAGGTGTAAAAAAAATTCCCAAACGATCTAAATTTGCTGTTCTAATAACTTTTTAATATTATAAAAATTTACTCGAAAAAATAGAAAGAACCCCGGCAAATAAAATAATTGGAACAAGGATAATATGGATATCAAATGCATAAAAAATAATACTGCTTTTCAAAGCTATGCTTTATTATAAATTTCGCTTAATCTGATAATATGGAACAAACTCATGTGATAATAGTGGATATGAATGATCATCAAATTGGTACAATGGATAAAATTGAGGCCCACCGTAATGCTATACTTCATCGGGCTGTATCTGTATTTATTTTCAATTCGAAAGGTGAATGGTTGTTACAGCGAAGGGCTTTGGACAAATATCATTCAAACGGATTATGGACGCAATACATGCTGCTAGCCATCCTTTCCCTGGTGAATCGAATACGGATGCTGCCAACAGGAGATTACTCGAGGAAATGGGACTGCGATGTGAATTGAAAGAACTGTTTAGTTTTACGTATAATGAAAGTTTAGATAATGGGTTAACCGAACATGAATTTGATCATGTTTTTTTTGGCATTACTGACGAAATTCCAACTATAAACATCAACGAAGCGATGGATTGGAGCTATATTAGTTATGAAGATTTGCTCTTCCAAATCAATAAAATTCCAAACAAATACACAGTTTGGTTCAGGAAAATATATAACCAGGTGCACCAACATTTTTTAATTTACAATACAGTATGTTAAAATTTACTTTAGTTGTAATTTCATATTTAATTATGGAATTTGTTGCCTGGTCAAACAACAAATATGTGATGCATGGCTTTTTGTGGAAATGGCATAAAAACCATCACCAGGAAACCATCAAAATAGATTGCCTGAAAAAACTGAAGATAAACGGATAGAAAAGAACGACTACAGAATTTAAACTCGATGGGTATTATAATGTAAAAGGTGGTATGTATAAAATTATTGAAGGAATAGTTGATGAGTTAAAAAAAAAGAACGTAAAATTCACGTACAATACTGAAATTGTAGATTATATCAGTAATGGTAATAAATTAGGATGTTTGATTGATAAAAATAATTACAAATGGTCAGCCGATGTTATTTTAATAAATGCTGATGCTGCAGTTTTCAGAAGCAGAATATTTAAACGTAAAAAATATTCTGAAGAAAAATTAGATAAGATGAATTGGGCAACGATGGGTTGCTTAACCTTTTATACAGATTTAAAATGTAAGCTTCCCGAAGTAAATCATCACAATTATTTTTTGGGCTCCAATTATAAAGAATATGCGAATAAATTGTTACAAAATCCAGGAACGCTGCAAAAACCCTATTATTATGTAAACGTCCTTTCGAAATACAATTCCGATTGTGCACCCGAAGGCTGCGAAAGTTTGTTCTTCGTTTGTCCGAATCTCAACCTTCAATATAAACCAAATTGGGATGATAAAGAAACTATTGTAAACAATATAATTGCCGATTTTTCAAAAAGAATTAATAAAGATATTGTTCCGGAAATAGTTTCAAAAACCATTTATACACCTATCGATTGGCAAAATCAGTTTAATTTGTATCACGGCAGCAGTTTGGGTTTATCGCACACAATACCGAACCAGATTGGGGTGTTTCGACCGTCCAATTTCGATGAGAAATTTAAAAATGTTTTTTATGTCGGCGCGTCAACCATACCTGGGGCAGGTAT
Organism: uncultured Bacteroidota bacterium; assembly: GCA_963726845.1. Classification (GTDB taxonomy): domain Bacteria; phylum Bacteroidota; class Bacteroidia; order Bacteroidales; family DTGW01; genus CAVSGB01. The sequence goes on from CAVSGB010000180.1 coordinate 4,867, forward strand.
TCCAATAGTTATAATTAGCTCTAAACTGGCATTTGAACGGGTTGAGAAATATTCAAAATTAAATTAAGTAACACAATTTCACCATTTTTTAAATTTAACTTTAGTCCATAAATATTTTTAAAATGCATATCGATATACTCACTATATTGCCCGAAATGCTTGAAAGCCCTTTGAACCATTCAATTATTAAAAGGGCAAAAGCAAATGGTATTGTTGAAATTAAGGTTCATAACATTCGTGATTACTCGCTCGATAAACACAAACGTGTAGACGATTACGCCTTCAGTGGAGATGCAGGAATGGTTTTGTGCATTGAACCAATTGACCGGGCAATCAGCGATTTAAAATCGAAGCGAAATTATGACGAGATAATCTATACATCGCCTGATGGCGAGTTATTCACTCAAAAAACTGCCAACCGTTTTTCGACACTCAATAATATCATCATATTGTGTGGGCACTACAAAGGCATCGATCAAAGGATACGCGATCACCTTATTACCTGCGAAATATCAATAGGTGATTATGTTTTAACCGGCGGAGAAATGGCCGCAGCTATCATGACCGATGCAATTGTCCGTATTTTGCCAGGTGCAATAAGCGATGAGCAATCGGCGCTTACTGACTCTTTTCAGGATGATTTGCTGGCGCCACCTGTTTATACAGGACCTGCTGATTATAAAGGCTGGAAGGTACCTGAAATACTTCTTTCCGGAAACACAAGACTTATAAACGACTGGCAACTTGAACAATCTCTCGAACGCACGAAAAGGCTAGAACCGGGATTGCTTCATGATTAGAAATCTTCAAATTCTCCTCTATTCCAAGTCGATTCTTGACTTTGGGCAATGCTTTTCGTAACCTAGAGCATACTTGATTCGTATTAGAATAAATTTTCAAGGTATGGAAAAAAAGATATTAATATTATTAAGTTGCACACTTCCCTTTTTTACTAGTTCTTATGCACAACATAAAAAAAATGAGTTAGTAAAAGATAGTATTTTGGATAATCGGGACCCAGAAAGAATATAAAATGGTAAAAATAGGCAGTACTACCTGGATGGCCGAAAACCTGAAATGGGAATGTGATGGCAGTTTTATTTATGAGGACTTGCCAAAAAACCTGAAGAAATTCGGACGCCTATATAGTTATGAAGCTGCGCAAAATGCCTGTCCTGCCAGTACACACCTGCCAACAAAACAGGATTGGGATTCCCTGCAATATTATGCAGATCCTAAAAATGAAGGCATTGCCGGAGAAAAGCTTATGAAAAAAACTAAACCAGGGTTTGCTGCAACGTTGAGCGGTTATAAAAATGCAAAAGGGAAATATGTTGCACTTGAAGAAGAAGGTGACTATTGGGGTGCTGACATTACAGTCTATTTTACAGGACAAATGCAAAATGTCGCGTTTAAAATTAACGATGCCATTCAGAAAAGAGACTTTAAAAATTGTTATTCAATAAGGTGCGTGAAAGACTGATAAGCCGGAATCTGGAGCCCGGAGTCCGGAGTCCGGATACAAACGTCTCCATTACTCAATAATCAGTTTTTCAGATTTCATTTCACCAGTATTTAAAATTACCCTCAGAAAAAATAATCCTTTAGGCATACCCGATAGATCGGCAGGTACTGAATATGCCTTTGTTGAAATAATTTTTAGTAACTGGCCTGTATTTGAATATATCTCAACCCGATATATAAGTTTGTCGGATTCTATATAAACATAATCTAAAGTTGGATTTGGAAATACTCTGAAAATGTCCTGCGATGTAAAACCTGGATTCGAAATACCAACTGTTTTAATTGTGTCAGGTGGAAGCGCTTTCCCTGGCATATTTTTGTCCAACCATGCCAATCGTGTAGTTATCCATTTTTTCATTTCCAGCACTGCAGCAGCATAGGTGGTTGGCTGTGGTTCTACCTCAGGGGCTCCAATGCTTACAACGCCTAATATTGGCCATTTTATATAATGGCGTACCTGTGCCTCATTGAGCAGATTTTGAATAGAATCCATGTAATGGAAAATATTTGATGTATCAAGAATTGTTTTTCTTAACCCGACATAATGTGTCTTTAAAGTATTTATAAAAGTTGAATCTTGCATCATTCGGAGCGCCCAACCAGGATATGCTGGTGAATGCGGTGCCGGAATTGAATACACCCATCCCGAACCATCCGTTGCACTGTATGCCGGGGGTTGTCCCGGCATGTCCTTATAAGCCCAGTCATAATCCCATGCAGGCCCTGAATTCAATAACCCGCCATGGCTGTTACGGTCTTTATACATATATCTGCTCTTTTTATAGGTATCAACATTTCTGCTGAATTCACCAATAATAAAATAATCGACAAATGAGCTCAAGTTTATGTATTGTAGATAGCCTTTGGCCGGATCCCTGAAATTATTTCCATATAAAGCAGCTTCGAAAGAATTGATAAATGTTTTGATATAAGTCTGCTGTTGCTTTGTTATCTCGTCAGATTTTGGGTCAACATATATAAATTGCACTTCCTGTACACCTGCCACACCTGTTTCAGAGTAATTACTAGTAAAAGTTAAATCGTTTGAACCAATATTATCGTTTTTTAATATGTACCCTCCTGTAAGGCTGTCTCCTGAATTTTCAGTAGTCGTTAATTTTGCAATATCGACCCTGTTTTTATTTTGCTTAATTTTTTCCCCAAAGAAATAAATCCCCATGTAATTGTTATTCAGGAATACTTCACAGTAACGTGCCCTGGAAGCATAATGCCCCATATAGTTTGAAAATTGATAAGTAAGTTCATTTCTCATTAAGGCCTTATCATTATAATGTTGTTCCAAAACCCAATCATTTTCCGAAGGCATGCCAAGTATTTCAACATTTTGCTGAACATTCAGGCTATCCCTGGTTTCAAGTCCATAACCTTTTTGTGGAAATTCTAACGAAAATGAACCTCTCAATTCAATGCCAATTTTCCCGTTATATCCATTTGCAGGATCGGTAACATGGTTCAATTGCGAAGGGCCATGGTCGATAATCTTCATGTCAGCCTCAATCTTTGTCCCATCCACTATATCCTGGCCATTAGTATTTATAAGTACCAATGGTAAGTTACTTGCAATGTTAACTGTATCCGGGTTAGGAACTGTTAAGACAGAATTTAAAGCCGGAGCAACAAACCAACCGGGAGTTGTTCTGTAATTGTGACTTGTATCGGTAATCCCCAATGATAAAAATACGATAGAACTCATATCACTCGAGGTAAAAGTACAATTATGTACCTGAATTGCAAGTTCGTTGTTCCCCTGTATTAAAAACGAACTGAGTTTTGCTTTGTTTAATATGTATTGATCTGGAAGGCCACCCTGGTACATTTGTGCTTCATGACAAGTCACAGCCTGCTGTATTATATGCCGGATCGGCTCCAGTAATATTTGCCCGTGCTATTTCAATACCATTTAAATAGGCAATAAAAGCATCATCGTAATCTACATTTAATACAACAGCCAGTATTTTTGACGTATCAACTATATTGAACTTCATCCTTAAATAAACCGACCAACATGGCTTGATCACAGTACTGTCATCACCGTCCCCATATCCAATCCCGCCTTTTCCCTGCAGCCAGGTGGAATCTTTAAAATTAAGGGCACGCCAGATAGCAGGTGGTTCAGTGTCGCCAACAAAATATCTCCAAATATCGTAGTTAAACACTACCGTTTCCCAATGATTTACAGTTTCTGCTTTTAAACCAACTGTTAATGCTATCAATCCCCAGGCAAATAATAAAAACCTTTTGTTCATCCTATGATAAAATAAATGTAAGAATTGATTTCGAATTTGAACCAAATAATTTCAATTGGCAATATTACGAATTGGAAAGATAATGGTTGCTCACTATTTGTTAAAATTGTAAATCAGAAATTAAGTTGTAGATATTTTTGATAGTGACAATAAGGCATAAGAAATCTGAAGATTTGATAAACTGAAGTTCTGAATATCGGATAATAAGCTACGATACCGATATATTAATTGATTATTAATAAAAAATATAGAAGTTTTTGTTTTAGGCAAAAAAAATATATATCTATTTCTTTATAATAAGTTTTCTTGGCATCACATCATTATTATAGCCCGTGCTTACCAAATAGCAACCTGCCTTAAGAGAACCAATATCTATTAAACTCTTTGGTGTACTAATAATTTTACTTAATATTTTAACCCCATTTAAATCATAAATATTAAGCATGTAACTCTTTGTATTTGTATCCTTGAATTCAATTTCTAATAATCCATCTGTTGGATTTGGATATATTATTATTGCATTTTCATAATTTGACTTTATACTATTTGATTCTTCTACATTTACTATTATTATTTTTGTTTCAATTGTTGAATTGGCCTCCCACGACCGGCAATATTCAAGTTTAACTGTATCAATCCCGGCTTTTTCACCTTTAAATTTCCAAATCTCATTTCCACCACTCCCAATCCATATAGGATTATCGGGAAGAAAACTATTATTAGAAGTGTCAACAATTGAACCAGGTTGTTTATTTATCCAAACCCATGAATATCCAGTTGAAGGGTTTGAAGGCAATTCAAGCTGGAAAGTATCATTTATAAAAATTACATAATTAGAAACAGAATTAAATTCAGTCCTTAATTGGGAAATTATATTTTGTAATTTACCGATCGAATCAATTGTCAAACCTTTATCAAACGTTATTTTGTGGTATATCGAACCTTCCTGAACAGATATCCACTCATCACAACCATCAACACAAACATTGCATGTTTGATAGTTTAATTTAACAAAATCTTCAATATTGACACACTTTAAAATTTCTGTCCATTCACTATCAGGGACAGTCTTTGTATCAATAATCTGCGGAAATTCAGATTTTTTGGGAATATAATAAACATACCTGATTGCCGTTTTTGATATTTCAATTGTATCAGTTCCTGCACCCCAACCACAAGTATAACCAGCTTTTATAATTAAATTAGAACTATTTATTGCTTTTACATTCACAATAATAATCCTTGTTTCAATTGTTGAATTTGTCTCCCACGAACGTTTATATTCAAGTTTAACTGTATCGGTACCAACTTTTTTGCCTTTGAATTTCCATATTTCTGTTCCAATAAAAATTTCAGCCATGACATCGGGTATAAAACGAATATCAACAGTATCAACTATTGAAGCAGGTTGTTTATTTGTCCAAAACCAACCACAACCGGGAAAAAGGGCTGCAGGCAACGCAAGCTGGAATGTGCCGTTAACGTCAATTTCATAATAATTTACAGTAACATTAGTTTTGAGGTTATAAATTATTCCATTAAAATTAACTATAATATCACTACTCAGTGTTTTTAATTTAACTTCAAAACAAGCAGTGTCCATTATTATACATTCCGGATGGGCAAATCCAGATGGTTCTATATTAATCAATACAGTATCGTTTATTCTATTAACCACAGCAACTTGCCTGCCACAAGGTATTTCCACGATTTTTCCGGATATTGTCAAAGTATCGCCAATATATTGAAAATTAATACCTGAAGGACAGTTGGCATCTTTAAAGTTTAAAATATAAGGTATTGTGTCCCGGCTATAAATATTATAGATTTTACCATCAAATTTTAAGATGGCATTATTTGTCGGTTTGGGGATATTAATCCCGAAACAAGCGAGGTAAGCTATATTACAATCGGCTTCGCCCGGAGGAATAATTTCTTTTGTGTTTATAAATATCGAATCGCTTTCTCTGGAAATGATCGCAACATGCCTTCCACAGCCTTTTACACTGATTGTCCCATATATCTTTATTGAATCGCCAATATTTTGAAATTTAATTCCCGAAGGACAGTTGGAGCTTGCAGTATCAGAAATATAAGATATTGTATCTTGGCTTTTAACCGTAATTCCAATGAATAAAGAAATTAGGATTAATTGAAATTTCATTTTCATAATTATTAATGCTTTAAGTTAACAATTTTATGATGTTTTTTAATCCTTAATGGTTGCGTCAAATTTTTCTTTTATGACAACAAACTGTTATATAAACTCTTAATAAATCCATAAATAAGATTTATTTTTTTATCAATTTTTGATAATATACATTTCCGTTTACTTCAATTTTCATTATTAATATATTAGATGTTTGAAATAAATTTCCTGAAAGTATTTCATGTTTGAAATTACCCGAAATCAAAGCTGGCGTGGAATATTCATATATTTTTGAACCCATTATATCGAATAGTTCAATTTGCACTTTTGAAGGAATGCTTATAATAGTTTCAATATTTAAATTATCGGTAAATGGGTTGGGAAAAATCTTTACCGGATTAACTAATTTCATAGAACTAATATTAACAAACTTCAGGTTGTCTTCGAGGTTGGAAACCGACTGGCTTATTGGTTCTCCGTCAGCTTTTAGGGTTGATATAATACAAGGACTGCTTTTTCTGACTGCAATTTGATAATAGGCTATACCTTCAGCAGTATCTGTTAACATGTTGTATGTGCTGGCAATTGAATCAATTAGCTCCATATTCGATGGAGAAGAGCCTTTGTAAATGTAATAAGTGCTGTAGTCAAACCCTACGTAAGGGGTCCAGATTAAGTTATAAGTTCCAGGTAATCCCTTGTTTATGGCGAGATACATCGTTTGATGAAATTTACTTAGCCCAATTTGATAATCATTGCTATCAATTGTGGCTAATTGATATCTGGCAGCATGTTGTGTTGGAAAAGAATTTTGATCAATGAAAATCCCTGTACTGGAGTATGGAATATTCCCTTCGCTTGAGTATGGCACATCTCCTATTATAGAATACAACCCACCAATTGCACTTTCCTTTAATATTTTATATTCCTTTATGTTTTTACCAGGAGTCTTTTCCCAAACCACAGTATTTTTGCCAGAACCACTGTCGACAGTTACTAAGCAAATCTGCTCAGAAAAATTATTAACCGGTACCTGAACAGTAATTTCGCTATGTGCAATACAATTGTTTTTATCTTGAATTTTTAAAAGAATCGATGAATCACGGGTAATGACAAATGTGTTATCGGAATCGCCCTGAATTCCATTCCACGTATAAGTAAATGGCATTGTACCTCCATACACAACAGGATTTAATGTAATTGATTTACCATTTTCAATCGTTGTATCATTTCCCAAAGAAACATGTACTCCCGGGAAAATTGAGATTTTAGTATTTAATGTATCATTGACTCCTGATTTATGAATTAAAATCAATTGTATATTTTTTTCTCCAATTGTATCCCATTTAATTTTAAAAGGCCCATTATTTGACCCTTTAAGTACAGTTCCTCCGTCAAAATCCCAATAAAAATTTTTAATTTTAGAAGTATCTCCTACATAAGAAATCATAATTGATTTAGAAGTATCGCAAACAAATTTAGAAGATACCAAAAGTTTTTTTTCAATAGTGTTTTTAAAAAACTTCGTAACCGGATTCCCTAAACTATCAATACCTGTAACAATAATATCCGGGGCATTATCATTATTAAAATCGCCAATTGCCACATTTGCCCAATTAAATCCGGGAAAACTGATAGGGGAAAGTACAAATTTTCCACTATCATTTCGATATAAATTACTATGTAAACTTCCATTACGATCCATTCCGGTAATAAAAATGTCAGGTCTCCCATCGGCATCATAATCGATCCATTTAATATCACCTTGAGATAAACCTATTAAACCGGCATTAATATCAACAAACTTATTGTTAACGTTTCGATAAATTTTGGCAATTGGCAAACTGTCTTCTATCATAGCAGAAGTAATATAATTAGATTGAATACCCATTATGGCTATATCTAAAGCACCATCATTATCAAAATCACACCAATCAGAAGATCCTGAATTATTGATCAATTTAATATTTGACGATAATTTTGTAAAAAATCCATTATTATTTTTATACAATGATGCTGTAGTACCCAATCTACCTGGCAAATAAATATCTAATTTCCCATCTCCATCAAAATCAACCCAACCGGTAGATTTTTCATCTGTTGTTGCAGGAAGTGTAATGCCAGAATCTACAAAATTGCCATTATCATTTTTGTAGATTTTAGTTACATAATTTCCCACTTCATCACTGAAACCGCTTAAGTAAATATCTAATTTCCCATCACCATTATAATCTCCCCATTTAGCTGAACTAAGGAATCTAAACCCAAGAAGTGGTGCCTTAATATCAGTAAAAACGCCATTATCATTCCTATATATTTTTGTTTGTCCTTTTCCTGTGCTATCTGCCCCAGATACTAATAAATCCAAATCACCATCATTGTCATAATCACCCCAATCAGCAATGGCTCCAAAAAAAGCTCCAAGAATATTTGCATGAATATCAGTAAAAACGCCATTATTATTCCTATATATTTTTGAGTACACATGACCTAAACTATCTCTCCCTGAAATAAACAAATCTAGGTTTCCATCGTTGTCGTAATCACCCCAAGCTACAGCACCACCTATTGCTAAATTTGCAATATTTGTTTTTACTTCAACGAAATTTTGTGCTTTTATTGGCAAAAATGTTAAAACTATTAAAAAAAAAGTAATTAAATTTCTCATGGTTTTGTTAAATTAACATGAAATAATTAATAGTTGCTAAATAAGGTTTAAAATTACTTACTTAATATTTAATATGAGTAAGCAATATATAATTGTAAGCAAAAAATAAATAACTGTCTGTTTTTAATTTATAAATGCTGATTAATTAATTTCTTCAAAGTCTTTCGAAAATATTCAACAAATCATCTTTTCTTCTGGTTGCTACAGGCACATTTGATTTATCTTTCATAACAATCGTCCCTCCGTCGCGCTTTTCAAAGCTTTGCATATAATCGAGATTTACAAGATGGGAATGGTGTGGGCGGAAGAAATTATATCCGGTAAGTAATTCTTCATATTCTTTTAAATTTTTTGAAACCATTATTTTCCGCTTGTCATTTAAATAAAACGTGGTATAGCTGCCATCGGCCTCTAAACGGATAATATCTTTAATGTCAATTATAAAAATGCTTTCAGAAGTTTTCAGCACAAGCTTTTTATCTTGTTTTGCTTTGCTATCATAATTTAACAGGAATGTTTTATACCTTAATTCAAAATTTTCAGTATCGATCAATTTGCGAGCTTTTTCAACGGCCTCGATCAGTTCCTGCGGGTTGACGGGTTTTAATAGATAATCGAGGGCGCTAAATTTAAAACCTTTTATAGCATACTCTTCATAAGCAGTTATAAAAATAATCTTAAAATCAATTTTATTGAATTTTTTAAGTAAATCAAAACCAGTGCCATCGGGCATATTAATATCCAATAAAACCAACTCCGGCCGGCTTTCTATAATTGCCTTATAACCGCTTTCAACATTATCTGCCTGTGCAACAATTTCGGTTTCTTTGCAATACAATGAAAGATAGTTGTAAATTGTTTTCCGTGCCTTTTCTTCGTCGTCAATAATTATAGTACGCATAACAGATCTTTATTTCAAGTTTTAGGAATTTCAAATCTCACCAATGTACCTAAAGGTGTGTTATTCCTTTCGAGATCGACAATTTCCAAGTTAATCTTTCTTCGGTTGCGTTTATTTAAATTTTCAAGCCTTTCGCGGGTTATCGAAAGGGCAAGCGAAATATGTTTATTGCTTTCAACCTCTTGTAATTGTTGAGATTTTTCACGCCCTATGCCATTATCTTCAATTTCGAATATCAAATACTTATCTCTTTTTAATAAACGAATATCTATTTGGCCTTTGGTATCTTTTTTTGCAATACCATGCTTAATTGAATTTTCAACAAAAGGCTGGCCCAGCATTGGCGGAATAATATCAAACTCAATATTCAGGGAAGGATCAACAAATATGGAATAATCGAATTTATTTTCATACCTGAGCTTTTGCAATTCAAGATAATATTTCAACGTACTTATTTCCTTTTCCAGTATAATAAATTCTTCTCTCGAATTTTCCAGGATTAATCTCATTAGCGAAGCAAAATCAGCGATATATTTTCCTGCCAATAATTTGTCCTTATCGAAAATAAAACTTTGGATTGAAGTAAGCGAGTTAAATATAAAGTGAGGATTCATTTGCCGAAGCAGTTTCTGTTCGAGTATTAATGATTGTCGTTCGATATTCAGCCTGTGTTGTCTTATAAAAAGAAATCCAGAAAATATAATTATAATAATGAAGACAGCTAACCCTATTACAAATGTCCTCGATTTACTTAGCTGAAGTTTCTGTATTAAATTTTGTTTGGCAAGTATTTGTATTTCATGTTCCTTTTTTTCAGTTTCATATTTTGCCTGTAGTTCATCAATTTTCTTTCGAATTTCGATGTTATCTAAAGTATCCTTAATTGCTACAGATTTTTTATAATAATCAAGTGCTTTTTCATATTGAAACTGTCGGCCAAAAACATTTGATAAATCATTATAATTCTGCTGGATCATTAATTTATTACCAGTTTCTTCAGCCATTTTCAAACTTTGCGTAAAAAAAACCAATGCTTTATCATATTGTCCGGTTTCAAAATAGTTTTTTCCGATTGCATTCAGGTTTAATGTAATTTCATATTGGTTTTTAATTTCCTTATTTATTGCAAGGGCTTTTATAAAATATTCGATAGCTTTTTGATATTCTTTTTTTGTTCTATAAATTAGGCCAATATTATTTAACGAACCGGCAATCCCTTTCCGATCATCCAATTCACGTCGTTTTTTTAAAGCTTGTTCATAATAATAAATGGATTTGTTATAATCCTTCGTTTTTGAATAGATATTTCCTATATTATTAAACAAATTGGCGATTTGGAAATGATTGTTCTGCTTTTGTGCTATTTCTAAAGCTTTATTATAATAATCAAGTGCTGATGTATAATTTGCCATATTTTCGGAAATCAGTCCACAACCATTTAGGCAGCTAGCAATCCCATCATAATATTTTAATTTTTCAAGAATATCCAGTGCTTTTTGAAAATAAAGTATAGCGTTTTCATAATTACCGGTCTGAAAGTGAATGTTTGCAATATTGTTGAGAATAATCCCAATGCCGGTTGAATCTCTTATTTCAATTTTCGTTTTATACGATTCCTGATAATAATCCAGTGCTTTATCAAACTGGCCCATACTTGCATAAACAAGCCCGATATTGTTGTATGCCTGGGCAATATATTTTAGTTCCTTACTTTTTTTGCAGATTTCCAAAACTCTAAAATAATTTTTAAGCGCATTTTCGTTATCGTTTTTTATTTTATAAGCTTTTGCTATTGTATTCAATACTTTTGCCTGTTGCTCCAATGAATTGCCCTTTAGTGATAAACTAAGCGCCTCATTTGCACATTGAAGGCCTTTATCTACTGAATCTTTAAAATATTTTTCAGCAAGTTTAATTAACAAGTTAATTTTTTCATAATCTGCTTTTGAAGAATTTTTATCAAATATCGGGGCCGGATTGTTATTAGCCAAAGGGAAAGAAATATACCAGGTTAAAAGCAATATCGATATCAACGTTTTTTTCAATGCAGTTGGTTTTTATTTAGTGCAAAAGTTAACAACAAAATAAACAGAAATAAATCATTTCTTTTAAATTTCGAAAAAAATACACATCTTCAACCACAATTTTAACAGAAAAATTTAGTTAATAAGGAAAAAAATTTGAATGAACTGGAAACGCTTTATTTTCATTATTCCTGCCTTTTTTTATTATTTACAAATTTCCGGACAGGAAATGACTTCAATATCTGGAGTTGTTTCGGACACTTCGGGTTATTCCGTGGGCTTTGCAAATATTGCAGTACAAGGCACTAAATATGGCACAACAGCTGACAAATTCGGGCAATACGAACTCCAGGTGCCTTCTGGAAATGATGTAATTGTTGTGACATGCGTGGGGTATATATCTCAAAAAAATCAAATCTATGTGCAAGGTGGCAAAAAAAATAAGTTTGATATTACTTTAAAAGTTGCTTTTGAAAACTTAGGCGAGGTCACGGTAAGCAAGCGAATTGACCAATCAGTTACCATGCACCAGATCGATGCACGTTCTATGAGTGCCATGCCTAACCCAAGTGGTAATTTTGAGAATGTTATTAAGCAATTGCCCGGTGTGGCCTCGAACAATGAGCTTGGTTCTGAATATTCAGTACGGGGCGGAAGTTTTGATGAGAATTTAGTTTATGTAAATGATGTAGAAATTTACAGGCCTTTTCTTATCCGTAGCGGCCAACAGGAAGGATTGAGCTTTATTAACCCTGACCTTGTAGGTTCGCTAAAATTCTCTGCAGGTGGTTTTGATGCAAGCTATGGGGACAAAATGGCATCGGTACTCGATGTAACTTATAAAAAACCCAATGAAAACACAGGTTCATTCAGCGCAAGTTTACTGGGGACAAACGCACATTATGAAGGAATTTCTAAAGATGGCAGGTTCCGTCAATTAACCGGTATTCGTTATAAAACGTCCCAGTATCTGCTTACAAGCCTTGATACAAAAGGTGAATACAATCCAACCTTTATTGATGCACAAACTTTATTGGGGTATGACCTGGCACCTAAACTTGAAATTAGCTTTTTGGGATATTATGGTTATAACAAATACAATTTTGTTCCAACCGACAGGACAACAGATTTTGGTACTTTTCAGGAGGCATACCAACTCAACGTATTTTATGATGGCCAGGAAAACGACCTTTTTACAAGCGCACTTGGCGCATTTACATTGAATTTTCATCCAAATGACAATCTTTCCTTCAAACTGATAACATCAGCATATAATACTACTGAAGCTGAGACGTATGATATTTTAGGGGAATACAATATCAGTCAGCTCGACCTGACTGCTAACCAGAAAAAAGACACCACTTCAACAAACATTGGAATCGGCGGGGCTTTAAATCATGCCCGCGATTATTTAAATGCAAATATATTTTCTGTATCTCATATAGGTAGCTTTAAAACCGGAATTGACAAACTTAAATGGGGGCTTACTTTACAAAAAGAAATTATTAATAACAAGATAGATGAATGGGATATGATTGATTCGGCAGGGTATGCACTGCCTTACAATCCAAATGCAATAAGCCTGATGAATGTTCGATATGCTGAAAATAACTTGTCATCGCACAGGTTGATGGGATATTTAATGAATATAATTGAACTTTCCCCGGGAAACGATAAATTATTTATTACGTTTGGCTTGCGTTCGCATTACTGGTCGCTTAACGGGCAGACAATTTACAACCCAAGAGGTTCAATATCTTACAGGCCTGGCTGGAGACCGAACCTCATGTTTTATTTCGCTGCCGGCGCTTACAATCAACCTGCATTCTTCAAAGAAATGCAAAACCTTCAGGGTATTGTCAATACAAATTTAAAAGCCCAACAGGCAATTCATTATGTTTTAGGTACTGACTATAATTTCAACGTATTTTCACGACCCTTTAAATTCACTGCCGAAGCATATTATAAAAATTACAAAAATTTAGTTCCATACAAGATCGAAGATGTACAAACAGTTTATGCCGGCGAAAATATGGCAATAGGTTATGCCACAGGAATTGATTTTAAAATTAATGGAGAATTTGTCAAAGGTACTGAATCGTGGTTTAGTTTATCATTGCTTCAAACTGAAGAGAAAATAAATTATACTGATAATAATGGTAATAAAACAGTGACAGGATACTATCCGCGCCCGACAGACCAACTTGTAAATATGGGGCTTTATTTTCAGGATTACCTTCCAAACAACCCTACTTATAAAGTGCACTTAAGTTTGCATTACGGGAGCAGTTTACCGGTTACTATACCATCATTAACAAACCGTTGGGACGATGTGTTGAAAATTATGCCATCGTACCAGCGTGTCGACCTGGGGTTCTCAAAAATGATAAAAGGCGAAAATACCATGTTTGGCCCAGGAAATTTCTTTAATTTCTTCAAAGAAATTTGGGCCAGTGCAGAAGTTTTCAATGTAATAGGTGCAAAAAACGTCATGTCATATCTATGGGTCAATTCAGTAAGTAATTCAGATGAAATTCCCGGATATTTTGCAGTACCAAATTATTTAACATCCAGAAGGCTAAACTTAAAGCTTACTGCAAGTTTTTAGTGAGATATTGGAATAGTAAATTTGAAGATCGGTATTATAGAAGGATTGAAGATTTGAAAAATGGAATATTTGAACATCTGAAAACATAAAAATCCGGCTAATTGATACATTTTCAATTAGCACTTCGGCTAATTATCTAATTTAATCTATTCTTTTGGTGGTTCAATAATCTCAGCCTCCTGAATTTCATCATTACTTTCTTTTGATTCCGGTTCATCATCAAAATCGTTGTAACCATTGCGCTGTAGAATGTTGTACCACAGAACTACTTTCCTTATATCAGAAACATAAACTTTCTCGCGATCGTAACCAGGAAGTAATTTTGCAAAATATTCTTTCAACAAATTATCGTTGGGTTTTGGCTCTAATGCAGCGACCTCCATTCTCTAAACCGGATATTGTTTTAAAAACCTTTTTTAACGGGACTTCACCTTCGTCAGTAAAAATTGCAATATCGTTGAGCGAACTTACTTTGTAATGTGCAAAAGCATTCATACGTTTTTTATCTTCAATGCCTTCCACAATTATACCATTTCGGGCTTGCGAAATATATTTGTACAATCCGCTATGACCAGAAATTGATAATATTTCTTTTAAATCCATAGAATTAAAATATTATTTAATGCAAAAATATAATTACCTGCAAATATGGCCAAATAATCTGAATTAATTATCGGATCAAAATATCAGTGACCACAAAGCCTGCAAAAATGACACTGGCAATACCATTCATTGTTGCAAAAGCAAAATTGACTCGACTTAGATCATTTGGTTTAACCAATAAATGCTGGTAAATTAATAATCCAATAAAAATAACAGAGCCAATCCAGTAAAGTATTCCAACACTTGAAACTAATCCGGTTATCAACACGAGTATTGCACTGAAAGTATGCAACACAGAAGATAGAATTATAGCATTCTTTCTTCCAAACCTGGAAGGAATGGATAGCAAAGATTGCTTTTTGTCAAAATCATCATCCTGTAAAGCATAGATAATATCGAAGCCACTAACCCAAAGCAACACAATACCGGAATATAATAGTGGAAGCCAGAAGAAATTGCCAGATACGGCTAAATATGCGCCAATAGGCGCTAACGAAAGTCCAAGCCCTAAAATAAAATGACAAAAATATGTAAACCGTTTTGTAAGGCTGTACCCCAGAATAATGAACAATGCAACCGGTGACAAATGAAAAGTAAGTTGGTTAATAAACCATGTTGCTGAAATAAACAACAGCGAATTAATTATTGTAAAAATTAAAGCTGAACCTGGTTTTATTATTCCTGACGGAATTTCGCGAAAAGCAGTACGTGGGTTAAGCGAATCGATGTATCTGTCGGCAAACCTGTTGAAAGCCATAGCTGCGTTACGGGCAAAGACCATGCATAAAATTACCAAACCCATCGTACTCCATGAAAATGATCCTTTTCCAAACTTTACTGCCAGAAAATAACCGATAAGGGCAAAAGGCATTGCAAATATTGTATGGCTGAATGTTACTAATGAAAGGTAGTTTGATATTTTCTTTTGTAGCATTCTTTTAATGTTCTAATGTGTTGATGTGCCAATGTACTGATGTTCTATTGTATTAAAGTAACAATTTGCTAATATTCTAATTTGAAAAATATCTCAACTTCTTCAGATTTTCTGTTCTTCTGATCTTCAAATATTCCAATATTCAATCCTTCTCATTCCTCAATTTTCTAATATCATCAAATTTTCGCGTCTTCAAAGCTTTAAATTAGAATTATAAATTTCATAATTTTCGCTATCGAAACAAATAAAAATTACTTTTTGAATGTTCGCTGCTTTTTCGAGAAATTTACTTACTTCCGAAATTGCAATCTTGGCAGCTATTTCTTTTGGAAACTTATAAACTCCAGTACTTATGTTCGGAAATGCAATAGATTTCAATTTCTTGTTTTCAGCAATTTCAAGACAATTGTAATAGCAGGAAGCCAATAGTTTTTCTTCATTGTTGGTTCCGCCTCTCCAAACCGGGCCAACAGTATGGATAATATATTTTGCAGGCAGTTTATATGCACCAGTCAGTTTTGCACTTCCGGTCGGGCAACCTTTTAATGAAAGGCATTCAACTAAAAGTTCAGATCCTGCTGCTTTGTGAATAGCGCCATCTACTCCACCTCCGCCAAGTAGAGAATTATTTGCTGCATTTACAACAGCATCTGCTTCAAGTTTTGTAATATCGCCTTGTAAAAGCTGAATTTCAGGCATAAATATTTTTTCGGGTTCCTGAATTACCAAATTTTAATCCTTAAGCTGTCTTCGCGCCACATTGCATCTCCTTTTTTAATTCCAAAAGTTGCATAAAACTCAGGCATGTTGGACAAAGGGCCAATAACCCGGAACTGTGAAGGTGAGTGTTCATTGCTACGCACCTGGTTTGCAATAGCTTCAGGACGTTCATTCATCATCCATGCAAAGGCATATCCCAGGAAAAATCTTTGATCCGGATTTAACCCGGCAATAATTTCCTGGCCTTTGTATTGTTTTGTTTTTTTAAAAGCTTCATAATCCATCATGATGCCGCCCAGGTCAGCAATATTTTCTCCCTGTGTAAGTTCACCGTTTATATGAAGGCTGTCAACTGCAATATAATCATTGAATTGCCTGACTATCATTTTTGTTTTTTTATAAAACCTAATACTGTCATCAGCAGTCCACCAACTATGCAAATTGCCAAATTCGTCATATTTGCTTCCCTGGTCGTCAAACCCATGCGTCATTTCATGTCCGAATGTAAAACCAATAATTGAATACAACAATGCGTCATCAGCCAATTTATGTTCATATCCTGGAACAATAATATTGCAACCAGGTACAACAATTTCATTATTTGATGGGTTGTAATATGCATTATTTGTTTGAGGCTCCATTCCCCATTCAGTCCTGTCAACAGGCTTGCCAAATTTTGCCATCATATAATCGAATTCCCATTTGTTCGTACTCATTACATTTTTAACATACGAATCACGGTTCGTCAGCAGGTTGCTCATATCCTTCCATTTATCAGGATTCCCTACTTTCATTATAATTGCGTTTAATTTTTTAAGCGCTTTCTGCTTCGTTGCATCGCTCATCCAATCAAGATTATTAATTCTTCCGGCATATACGTTTCTAATGGCTGTTCCAATTTCGAGGAGTTTTTCTTTAGTTCCTTTTGGCAGATATTCATTCACATAAACCTGTCCGATCAATTCACCCAACGATAAATTAGTCAATTCTGCAACCCTTTTCCATCTTGGCTTTGGTACTTTTACGCCTTGCAAAGTAACCGAGTAAAAATTGAAAAATTCGATATAGGAATTGTCATCCAAATACCAGGCCATGCTTCTAAATAACTGGTATTTTAAATAGCTTTTCCAATCTTCGATAGAAAATAAAACTAAATTTTTATCTAATGAAGTCAGAAACTCTGGTTGCCTCACTATTAGTGAATCTATATTGTGTAAACCCGATCCATTGATAAAGAAAATCCATTCGAAGTTTGGATTATTTTCAACAAAATTCTTAAACGAGACTTTATTGTAATTTCTCCAGGGGTTGCGTGTGTCTTCGCGCTTCCGGCATGATGCTGCAATTGCTGTTTCTAATTTCATCAATTTTTCAGCCGTTATTTTAGCTTTAGATTCTTTGTATCCAAGTATTTTAAATGCGTTTTCGAGGTGGGCTATAAATTTTTTACGAATGTCTGCAGCTCTTTGATCCTTATCGAAATAATAATTGCGGTCAGGCAAACTTAAGCCTCCCTGCGAAATAGTTATTGCATATTTATTACTGTTTTTATCATCCTGCGACACCCCAAAATCAAACATGGGCGAACTGGTGAATTTATATTGGAATAAAACTTCTTCGACCAGGCCGTGCGTATCTGTAATAGCATCAATTTTATCAAATTCGCTTTTTATATCTGAAATACCTTTTGAATTAAGCGAAATACTATCCATTCCCGAATAATAGAAATCTCCGATTTTTTGTTTTATACTGCCTTTTGGTGCATCTTTTAGTGCTGCAGACGATTCACAAATTTTTCGAACCTGGGCATTGATTGTATCTTCGATAATCTGGAAAATACCATTGCTTTGTTCGCTTGCAGGAATTGGGTTCGCTTTGAACCATTTCCCATTTGCAAAATGGAAGAAATCATCTCCTGGTTTAATGGTTGAATCAATATGTGATATTAATTCATCTTTTTCATTGGGTTCAATCTTGTGCCGAAAACAACTACAAGAAACCGCAATCGCCGCAAAATAAAAGACAGATAAGTAAACCAAATATTTTTTCATTATTAAAATTTTTATTGTTTTGTTCTAAAAAAACAAAATATCTGAGATAGGATTTGAAAATATAAATAAATATAGCAAATGTACCAAATAATTAATAGTTGGAATATTTCTTATTGTTTTAATAATAGATTGCTGACAGAACAAACATCGGTGTAGTTCCATGAAATGTTAATATAATAATTACCGAAATCTGCACATTCTTACGTCAAAATTAATGACAATTTATATTGAAACCTTTTTCAGCATAAAGTTTCTAACATCCATAATCCAGTATCCGGAATTATTTCTTCACTAACCTAAAGCCAAGATTATAGAATGTCGATTCAGGTGGTTCACTGGAACGGTTTGTTACGCGCAAGTCAATTTCAAAATTTGTATCGCTGTAACTGCCTCCGCGTTTTACACGCTGTGTGCCTGTTACACTGCCCTTCGGATCAATTGCACTTTCTGCCTTATAATCGTCAAACCAATCTGAACACCATTCCCATACATTTCCAGACATATCATAAATTCCCAACATATTTGGTTGTTTTGTACCAACGGCATGGGCAGAATTAGCAGAATTATCATGAAACCATGCAACATCATCCAGATCGTTACTTCCACTGTAAATATATTTCTTGTTTTTAATTCCCCCTGCGGGCAGCATATTCCCATTCAGCTTCAGTTGGTAAATGGCAATCAAGCCATTCAGCAAATTCAACAGCCTCATTCCACGAAACATTTGTAACTGGTAAACTGTCTAGCCCTTTTGGTTCTTTCTTTCCTTTAACCTGGCAAAAAACTTTGTATTGTGAATTGGTAACTTCAAATTTTAAAATTTTAAAAGCGCTTATCGCGACTTCATGAACAGGTTCTTCATATTTTAAACATGAAGGATCGCTCCGGAGGCATCCCATTTTAAATGTTCCGGCATCGACATTTATCCAGTATTTATCAATATCCTGAATTACCTTTAACCTGATTTCTTCATTTTGAATTTGCTTAATAGCCTTCAATTGGTTCTTCGGATATTGCTCGTCCTGTATATTAAGTGCACTTTTATATAATTCAATCGCAACATCATATTTTCTTTCATTAAATGTATTATCTGCTTTATTAATAATTTCCTGATAAGCCTTTTCCTTTGCTTTTTGTTCCTGCTCTTTTGCATTTATTTCCTGGTTTATAATCTGCTGTGCCTTTAAGGCCTGGTTTTTTGGATAAGGATCATCTTTAAATATTAAAGAGTTGTTATAAAATTTAATCGCTTCTGAGTACTGTTTTTTTGAAAACGCTGTATCACCTTTTGTTATTTCTGCTTTATATTGTTCCTCTTTGGCTTTTCTGTCTTGTTCTTCCTGCCACAATTGTTTTTCGCCTTCTTTGGTAGTATTCCAGTTTATAATTATCCTTTCGCGGAAAAGCAAGGCTGGTTCATAACCGTGTTCGATAAGGAAAATTGGATTATTGGCTGAAATTGAGTAATAATTTATACTCTTGTTATTCTGTGTCCAAAAGTTTGTCAAAACGACCGGAATATCTAATGTACCTGAATATTTCTCAGGATTTTCTTTAAAAACATACTTCTGGTTTTTAATAATTGAACACTTTTTTACGGAATCGTAATTTTGGAAGAACTGATCGACAAATGAAGTACTATCAAACTTTTCCAAAATTTTACCATCAGGAAAGCCTCCTGTGCAAAATCCAAAACAAAATACCCTTCCTATACTTTCGCACCTCCTCGTATTGTATGCTTCCCTGCGTGTACAAAGTAGTCCAAACCCCTTCAAATAAGCCGGAATTATTAAAAATTCCGTTTAGTGAAACAGTTGCATATTCTTTATAAACAGGCGAACTAATATCGAATTTAAAATCGCCTATCAGTTTATTGTCTTTGAAAAAAGCTGTCGACTTAATGACACTTTTTTTAGTATTATTTTGTGATACAACTAAATTCCATTCGCCATCCATCAAACCATTAAAGTAGCTACCTGAAATATTTTCAGTAATACCTTTAAAATCAGGATCTGACAGTATATAAACCCATTTTCCATCTTTCTTGTCTTTGGCATATTGGCCGGAAACAGCCAAATTTAACTTACCTTTGGATCCATCGATTACTGTACCTTTATATTTAAAACTTCCCTGGAAAATCCTTTCGAAATTTTCGTTTTCATAATACTGATAAGCAGCAGTACCGTTTTCATAGCCTCCCTGAAACACTTTTATAGTTTGAGAAATTAAATTCTGCAAACTGCAAATGATAAGAAGAATTGTAATTCTGGCCGTTTTCATGATCTTTAATTAACTTGTATTTTATTAGGTCAAGTAAGAATAAATCTAAGTTTATAATTAGCTCAATACTTTTGTTTATAAAACTTTAATTTTTAAAAATAACAAGAAAAATCGACACATGCAACATAATGAATTACGAAGGTTTTTGAACTCAACATTCATTTTGAATTTTGTAAAATTAAAATTACTCTTGACTGAATTAATTTTAACTCTTACTTTTATAAACCAAAAGGCTGCTTTGGATGTTTATTAATTAGGCGATTATATAAAATGTTTAACTAAAATAAGCCCTGAAATGTTCATGCAAAGGATTGCAAATAAGAAAGCACAAAGCTCGCAAAGGCCTATTTTTATTAGCTTTGTATTCTTAGCGGAGCCCTCTGAGTTTCTTTTTATTAAACATTGGTTCTTTAAAATTCTTTATTACTAAAAATCAAAATATAAACTATGAAATACAATCTATTGGGACAAACGGGAGTTTTGGTTTCTGAACTTTGTTTGGGGACTCATGACATTTGGAGGAAAAGGTTATTGGCAGGCAATAGGGCAGTTACCGCAGGATGAAGTCAACAAGCTTGTAAAAACTGCATTGGACCATGGCATTAATTTTATCGATACTGCCAATGGATACTCTGAAGGACTTTCAGAAATATATCTTGGAAATTCCTTAAAGCAACTTGGAATCAACCGCCAGCAGGTTGTAATTGCCACCAAACTCAGGATACGAATGGGGCCGGGTGCAAACCAGGTTGGCCTGTCCCGGTTGCATATACTCGACTCAGTCAACGACAGTTTGCAAAGGTTGAATTTAACTCATATTGACCTTTTGTACATTCATGGCGTCGATTATTTAACGCCTTTGGAAGAAACCATGCGTGGCCTCGAGGATGTTGTGAGATCCGGCAAAGTGAGATATCTGGGCATCAGCAACCATCCCGCCTGGATGGTAGTTAAAGCGAACAGCATTGCTGATAAAATGGGCTGGACAAAATTTTGCGCAACACAAAATTTTTACAGCATTGCAGGTCGCGATGTGGAAAGAGAAATTGTACCTATGGCAATAAGCGAAGGAATTGGCCTGATGCCCTGGAGCCCTCTGGCTGGTGGTTTTTTATCTGGCAAATTTACGCGTCATAACGAAAAGGCAGGGGATAGCCGACGGGATGTTTTTGATTTTCCCCCAATCGATAAAGAGAAAGCTTATGATATAATCGATGAAATGACTGAGATTGGGAAGAAATACAATAATGCATCGGCAGCAAGGATTGCACTCGCGTGGCTGTTGCAAAAGAAATCGGTTACAAGTATAATCATTGGCGCCAAAAGACAGGAACAACTTTTGGACAACATCGCTTCAACTGTATTGATTTTTTCAGAAGAAGATATTCAAAAACTCGATGCAATAAGCGCATTATCTGCGGAATATCCAGGCTGGATGCTCGAACGTCAGTCGCAGGGCAGGATGCCATCATAAAAAATATTTATTGAAAAAATGGGTTGAGAATTTTATTCCTAAACCATTTTTTATTGGCTTATTTAAATCATTTCACATAAGATATTTTCATGCTTTGAGATTTTATATTATTTAAAGAAATTTCTACAAAATATATACCTTGAAGAAGTGAATTAGATGGAACCCACTTTTGAATATAATTACCTATATTTTGATCTTTGTTGACTATTGTATTTATTAATTGTCCAGAAGTATTGTAAATACTAATAGAAACTTTGCTTCTTTTTTCAATATTGTATTTTATATTAACCTCCGTTTTAAATGGATTTGGAAATATTTCTAAACCTGATAAATATTTTACTATTTGTATTCCAACAGTGAGTTCTATATTTACATCAACATTTTCATTAATATCAACTTGTCCGGATACATCAGAATAACCATTTTTGCTTACTTTATATTGAAGTCCTGATTTAGATTTAAGATTTTCAATAGTGACTTTCCCAAACTCATTAGTAAAGAAATTAGAACCATTTATTACAATCTTTGCATTTTTAACAGGATTACCTCCACTACTTATAGTAAAAGTAGCATTTAATGCAGTGTCTTTATTATTTGAAACAATATTTGATGGAATTGAAACAAGTTCAATGCCAGTCCCATTTACAAAAAGGTTACGGGTATATTGTTTATCTTTTGCATTATTCCAATGTTCGTGTACACCTAAACTTGATATTCTGACTCCATCCCCATTTGGTTCATATACAGTGCCGGAAGTAGGATTATCAGCTTGTGCAGCTTCGTGCAAATAATTATCGACATTACCATAAATAACATTGTGTGTACCGGAACCATCTTCCCAATTAAAAATAATGTTTGGGTTTATTGCCTGTTCTGTCCTGAAAAAATCCAATGCAACACTTTCAATCGCCACATTGTCCTGCGACATAAAAATACTCGACGAAAAATGGTTATTGAAAGGGGTTTGTTGCCACCTTAAAACATGAGTATTATCAACGCCTTCAGACGGAACGGAATATAACCCGTCTATGATAAACAACATAGTTTTTTCTCCCAGGTCTTTATGCCCCATTACATCTACAAAACAATTATATGTACCCATGTCTCTTCCTTTAAATGACCATTCAGGATCACCATTAATAGTATAGTCATGAACTGTAAAATAGCAATGCATTCCTATAGCATGGGGAGTATTCGGATCGCCATCAGACAAAAATGAACCATTATGGTTTTTTGTACAGCAGGTTATACCTGCCAGATGATGCCCTTTAAGGTTTGCAAGGTTTATGATATAAGAAGCTTGTGTAATAATCGTCGGCAGGTAAGCCGTGTTTCCCCCGTTGATTTCCATTGTCAGGGGTTCTGACCAATGCATGGTAGTTGTACTTCTGACAACTGCTTCCTGGTATTGTCCCTTTTCACTGCCAGCAAAATGTACTTTTGGAAATTCTTTTTTGCATCTTATTGTAACACTCGTTGGAATACTTCTCATTGCATCGTAAAATGTAATATTATCGGCATCCACGCCTGCCTTGTACACCAATTGCCTCAATAACGCGAGCACTGTTTGAGGGGGAGTAAAATTAATATTTCCTCCATCACTTGATGGATCAGTTGATTGAACAAGGCTAAGTTTGATGGCAATTTTTTCCCCTGCCGTATACCCGACATTGCCTTTGCCATGACGGTAATTAAAATATTTAAAAATTGTATCCCACGCAAGTGTGTCATTTTCTTTACCTGAAATTTGATGTATTGAATTTGCAATCATGTTTGATACTATAACCTGATTAACATAAAGAGAATCCCACCATTTCCCTTTTGTAACAGTTAGATTTCGAAAATGTAGTATCGAAAGCCCAAACCACCCTGCCTGGGAAAATTCCGCGTGCAATCCCAATAGGGGAATTTGCAGAATCGGTAGGCACAAAAAGCTCGCTGCCCGAAGTAACATTTGCATTGCTTTCGGTATTTGGGAAAAAGGTAAGCCAGGCAAAATAAAAAATTGCCAGCGCGATACAGGCAAAAAATGCAAGCAGTTTGCCTTTTTGTTTATAATATGATGCAAGCTGTTTAATACCCAGGAAAGAAGCTACATTAACAGAAATCCAG
Source organism: uncultured Bacteroidota bacterium (assembly GCA_963726845.1). Taxonomy (GTDB): domain Bacteria; phylum Bacteroidota; class Bacteroidia; order Bacteroidales; family DTGW01; genus CAVSGB01. Next base: position 29,182 of record CAVSGB010000180.1, read on the forward strand.
ATAATAAAACCTGAAGCAATCGGGAATGCAACCCTTTGGCAGGGGTAAGATGCCCTGGATGGCTTTGGGATAACACGCAATAAAAACCATAATAATGCTGCTATCCCCAATAACGAAAAGTAAATTTTATTTAAACCTTTCAATTTCCCAATAACTTTGAGCAATAAGCTTTTCATAATGTTAAATTTTATTTATCAATCAATTAATGTAAATATTCGAATTTAAAAGTACGTTATTTTATACGCTTTCAGAAATAAAAAGTTATTTAGGCGCAATTTGCATTCTTTCTAAATTATAGGATTATAATAATTTTAACAACTATTTATATTACTTAGAATTTATCATTTCAAAGTATTCTATAATTTAGAAACTGGAATTATATCATTTTTCAAATTCTTCTTATCCTCATTAAATGAACTGCATAGTCAGTCAGCGTCGCGATATTGTTTACAATTATCCAATATCTTTTCTCAGGCTAAAAGCATACTTTGCTTTTTCTAATTTAAATTAGCAACAAACAACCAAACCAATTAATCATGGCAAAGCATGTTTATGGCTTAGCAACAATCCTTGTTATATTAATTACATATACAGGATTAAATGCCCAGCAGTTCAAGCAATTTAGCGGTAAAGCGGAATCTTTTGTCAAAGAAGTAAATGTTTTTACCGGGTCGACCAAAGAAGACGAATTGATTGATATCTTCCATGAATTTTCCTATAATTGGGATTCATCCAGGTTTAATGCTATTGAAAAAGTAAAAATTATTTACATTTCCAGAAGCCTGGTAGATAAAAAAATAAGGCCCAATCCAGATTTTTATAATTTCTTAAAAACCTTAAATATCTTTATTAAAAACAAACATCCAAAAGAAAGTTTCGATCATTGGCTTGAAGGTGTGGTTTATATCTGCCTGGCACCCAATACTTCAATTTCTCAAATGGTAAGGCTAATATCAAATACTTATATTTTAATTTCAGAAAATATAATTTATCAATCACCATCACTGGTTTGGAAGCCAACATCAAAGAATTTTTATTATAAATTAAATGGTGAATTGAATGTAATACTTGAAAAAACAGATTTGGTATGTTATGCTAAAAGAGACAGTATCAAAATTTTTAATACGGGTGGCGAATTACATCTTTTAGAAAACAAATGGCATGGAAAAAATGGTTTAGTAACCTGGGAAAGGGCTGGTTATGACAGGAATATTATTTCTGCAAATCTTGGAAAATATCAAATCGATTTAACCAAGTCATCTTATGAAGCAGATTCAGTAAGTTTTATAAATAAAACATATTTTGATACCCCACTTTTGGGGCATTTAGAAGACAATACGGTTTTAATTATGAACACCTCAAATGCTACATTTCCTAAATTCGATTCATATAAAAAAGAATTCGTGATTAAGGAATTATATAAAAATGTCGACTATGAAGGAGGTTTCTCGATGCAGGGCGCTAAATTAGTAGGAAAAGGAAGTAAAGAAAAACCAGCGCGCTTAGACTTTTATAGAAAGGACACGTTAAGACTTAAAGCAACTTCTTTATTTTTTATATTCAGGCCAGAAAAAGTTATTGGCGTTGATGCAGCAGTAAAAATATATCTTGAAAAAGATTCTATTTATCATGGCGACTTATTTTTTACTTATACAACAAACAATAAAGAAATTTCATTATCAAAATCCGAAAATTATTCTGCAAAAAGTCCATTCCTGAATTCGTATCATAAACTCGACATGAATTTTGAGGAGTTGCGTTGGCGAATTGATGAGCCAATAATACTAATAACTACAAATCCCGGGTCTTCGATTGGAAATGCCCTTTTCGAATCATTGAACTTTTTTAATTACAAAGAATTTTCAGATTTACAATATTATGATGAGTCCCATCCTTTGGTATTACTGAAGAAATTTGCAAAAATTGAAGGCAGTAACCATTTTTCTGCTGAAGATTTCGCCAGATATTTAAAAAAACCATTAGATAACATCCGAACACTTCTATTTCCATTATCTGTAAAAGGATTTATATTTTATGACCCTTCTACTGAAACAATAGAAATTAAACAGCGGCTGTATGACAACCTAAACTCAAGTATTGGTAAAATTGATTATGATGTATTACGAATTATGTCATCGACAAATGCCCCACTTGAAAATGCATCGATCGACCTTAGAAACAATGATTTAAAAATAAATGGTGTCCCGAGTATTTTTGTTAGCGATAGTCAGAATGTGGCGATTTATCCAAAAGACGAATCAATTTTAATGAAACATAACCGCAGCTTCCAGTTTGATGGAACCGTTGAAGCAGGCCTGTTTACTTTTTATGGCCAAAATTTCTTTTTTAATTATGAAGAATTTAAAATTACTTTAAAGGATGTCGATTCAATTCATGTAAAGGTGATTACCGGAAGGGACAATTTTGGGAAGCCGATTTATAAAGATGTTCAAAATACCATTCAAGATGTTACAGGCGATGTTCTTATTGACAAACCCGATAATAAATCGGGGGTTCAATCTCATCATGAATATCCCGTCTTTAGAAGCCGCGGCAATTCTTATGTGTATTTTGATAATCCCAATATCGTACATGGCGTTTATCAGAGGAAAAGAAAATTCTTTTTCCGGATTGATCCATACAGGTTCGACAGCCTCAACACTTTCAAAAAAGAGAGCATGAAATTTGAAGGACAATTTTCTTCTGCCGGAATAATCCCTACTATTTCTGAAAAATTAATTTTACAACCCGATTTTTCACTTGGCTTTACCCACAAAGCTCCAGAAGATGGGTTTCCACTCTATGGCGAAAAAGGCAAATTCTATAATAACATAAACCTCTCAAATAAAGGATTAATAGGTAATGGTTCTGTAAATTATCTTGCATCTATTACAAAATCTGGCGAATTTGCATTTTTCCCAGATAGCATGAATACAACAGCCCCTGATTTCACGTTACAGCCTGTAAATTCTGGCATTCAGTTTCCCCAGGTTTTAGGAAAAGATATTAATGTACATTGGATCCCTTATTCCGATCTGATGGAGCTTAAGAATAAGACGAAACCATTTCAAATGTTTAATCCCGAAACTTCGCTAAACGGGGAATTAAACCTTTCACCAAAAGGATTGTCGGGAAATGGTACTATGGATCTTACGGCAGCACTGTCTTCTTCGAAGCATTATACCTACCAATTTAAAACTATCGATGCCGAAGTTTCTGAATTTAAACTTCGCTCACTTCATAAAGAAGGGTTTACAGTCCTAACCCAAAATGTTAATACGCATATCGATTTTAGTACCCGTATCGGGACTTTCCATTCGAACGACTTAAATACTGTGACTGAATTTCCTGAAAATAAATACATCGCCCAACTTGAGGAGTTCAAATGGAAAATGGACAGAAAAGAGCTTGATATGATTTCTAAACATCAAAACCCTGTTTCTACCGATGGTGTAAAATACGGCTTTAAAAACGAGGCTTTAGTTGGCGCTAAATTTACTTCAATCAAACACGAACAAGATTCGTTAAATTTTATATCGCCTTTGGCAATTTACGATTATGAAAATAACCTGATTGTTGCCAATCAGGTGAAATACATCGAAATTGCGGACGCTCGTTTATATCCTGTGGATGAAAAAGTAATTATTGAATCAGATGCCAGGATGAGGCCATTTACAAATTCTAAAATTTTGGCGAATACCGAGACGCGATATCACAATATTTACAAGACAGATGCAACTATTTTAGGAAGGTACAACTTTGAAGCAAAAGGAAAATACGATTATATAGATGAAAACAACAAAATCGAAACCATTACTTTTTCTTCAATAGGTGTCGATACTACAAAACAAACATTTGCAACAGGGACTATTGTTGAGCCAGATGATTTCACACTTAGCCCTGCATTTAAATACCAGGGGAAAGTCAGATTGGATGCCTCACATAAATACATGGATTTTGACGGTTATGTTCATATAAAAGATTCATGTCCAAACTATAAAACATCCTGGCTTAAGTTTGAATCGATCATTGAACCTCTTGATGTTAGCATTCCTGTTAAAGAAAAACTTGTTGAATTAAACAGGAACCCTATAAATCTTGGGACAATAATGACTGTAGACTCTATTCACCTTTATTCAAGTTTGTTTGGCACAAGAAAAAATTTCAACGATAGTGCAATATGCAATACTAATGGTTTGTTAAGGTATAATAAAGATACGGACACATATATTATCGCATCGAGGGAAAAACAAAAATCACATTTTTTACCGGGACAGTTGATAGGGTTGAACACGAAAACATGCGTTTTCCATGATGAAGGCCTTATTAAACTTGGTGTCGATTTAGGTCAGTTTAAAATTAATTCCGCAGGAACAGTTGATCACAACCTGAAAGACAATAAAATTGACCTGAGGTTAATGATGTCCCTCGATTTTTTTATGTATGGCAAATCAATGCAGGCAATGTCAAAACTTGTAGACAGCCTCTTGACAATGAAACCAGCTGTTGATATTAAAGTGCCACGTATGAAAAGAGACTTAGCAAGTCTTGTTGGTTTAGATACCTTGAATAGATATTTTGATGAGGTTGCCAAAGGCAAAGTAAAAAATTTGCCGGAAGCTTTTTCAAAATCAATTTTTCTTAACGATGTAAAGTTTTCCTGGGGCCAAAATTCGAAATCGTATAGGTCGAAAGGCAAAATTGGTATTGGTTTTATTGCCGGACGTCCTATAAATAAATATGTTGAAGGGTATGTTGAAATTTATAAAAAACATACCGGAGATATAATGGATGTTTATTTGCAAATAGATGAAAAGACCTTTTATTATTTTGGTTATACCCGTGGAACAATGCAAGTTCTTTCTTCAGATATAAAAGGCTTTAATGATCCGATAAGTACTTTAAAGGATTCGGAACGCAACTTAAAAGTTGAGAAAAATAAAACGCCATACAGCTTTCTTATTTCATCTGATAGAAAAATGAAGATAGTTAGAAAACGCTGGCAGACAAAAGAAGAATCCAAAGGTCAGGCAGAAGATCAACAAGAAGAAAAACAACAAGATCGGGATCAGCAGCAAAAACCTGATGATGAAATAAAATAATGTGGATATTTGACAAATGCATTACTAAATCCAGTAGTTGCAAGAACTTGCCAATACAAATATTTGTTTCTTAGCATATAATCTTTAGCCTCATAAGAAAATGTCTCAAATCAAATGTTAATTGCCACCAAAACACGAAAGTTGTACCAAAATATTTTTGTGGGTTTGAGTGACTTGGCGTTTTGGTGGCTACTCTTTATTTTTCGCAGTTACTTATAGCACATTAATAGTTGACTGGAATATACCTACATGATATGCAATATCGTTTAATTAAGAAAAATTATGTATCCTAATTATGAGAAAACCTCATCCCAAACCCCTTCTCCAATCAGAGAAGGGGCAAGTCCCTCTCCAATTGGAGAGGGATTTAGGGTGAGGTTAGTATGCTTAATTAAACGACATTGATATGATATTTGGGTTAAAAATATCCTTTATCTATTTACTTTCTCAATTTCATTTTTATTCGCAATTTTTTATTAATTTAATTCACTAAATAATAAATTTTTAAACTTCAATGGATCAGATTTTTAAATTTTGAAATGGCACAACAAAAATCATATAATGAAATTTCAGGCGATGAAAGATATAATCTTAATCCTGATTTAGAAAATGAAACCGATGCCCTGAAAGTAATTGATTGTAATAATAAATTCGAATTATTACTAGGAAGCGGCCTGGTTGCTTATTTTGCAGTTTCTGTTGAATGTATTATTGAAGATATCAGTCCTGCATTTACATCTGCTTTAGGATATGATACAGATGAATTGCTTAGTAGGCCATTAGACATTTTAATGGCTGAACAGGATTATTCTAATTTGAAGAACAAACTTTCAATCCAGAAATCTGGAATTATTTCAATTACATGTCCTTTGATTTGTAAAAATAAAGAGATTATTCATTGTCAACTGACAGGTAAAACTTTTGCCTGCACAGAATATGGAATTTTAAGATTTTATTTTGTTTTTACCGATGTTACTGAAAAAATATTTTCGCACGAACATCTCTTAAAACAAAACCAAAACCTCAAGCTTAAAGATGAACTAATTTCTTCAAAAGAATTCGAACTAAAAAAACAAAACTCGGAATTGCTTCGATTAAATAAAGAACTTAAAGGACCAAACCAGAAATATAGAGAACCTGAATGACCGCATCATTGAAAACGAAATGCGGCTAAAGCTTGCATTTAATGCAGTAAATGATGGTATTTGGGATTGGGATTTAGTAAGAAATGAGATTTTCTTTAGCGACAGATTTTTTACCATGCTTGGATATGATCCTTTCGAGTTTGCACAAAATTTTGATACATGGAAAATTCTTTTGCACCCAGAGGATAAAAATAGATCGATTGAAACACTTTCAAATATTTCGAAAGGCGTAATTGATGAATTCTCAATCGAATATCGGTTGAGGACAAAATCTGAAAATTACTTATGGATATTGTCCCGTGGAAAATTGGTCGAACGTGATAATCGAAACGAACCATTAAGGATGCTTGGAACACACGTAGATATTACTCAGCAGAAGCAAATAGAAAATGTCCTGAAACAAAACGAAACTGATTTAAAAAAACAGAACGAAAAATATGCTGAAATAAATAAAAAATTAGAGAAAAGCAATCGTAAAATTTCTCTGATTAATCAGCATTTACAAGACAAGCAGGCTCATCTAAACAGTATTTTTAAAACTGTTCCTGCATGTATAGCACTAGTTTCTGATGGTATTATACTATTTATAAACGATTATTCTGTTTTAATGACAGGTTATGACATAGATGAAATCATCGGACGTACTTCAGCGTTTCTATATTCCACTATTGATGAATATAATCGGGTACAGCAATCCTTATATTCTGATTTTTTGGAAAGTTCAATAAAATCGACTACAACTAAATGGAAAATGAAAAACGGGACCTTGATTGATATTTATGTTACCGTTACGCGCATAAATTCAGATTCGACAGGTTCCGGATATACTGTTTCTGCAATAGACATTACAGATCAAAGACTTTATGAAGAAGAACTGATCAAAGCAAAGGATATGGCCGAAAAAGCCGAAAAATTGAAAACAGTTTTTCTTGCAAATATGTCGCATGAATTAAGGACGCCTATGAATGGGATTGTTGGATTTGCAGAGATGCTGCAAAGCCAGGTAACCCAAACAAAAAAAGAACAATATCTTAAAATTATTGTCAATAGTGCAAAACAGCTGCTCAAAATAATTACAGATATTGTCGATATCTCAAAGATTGAATCTGGCGAAGTAGAAACTTTTGAATCAGAAGTTTCTGTTGCAAATTTATTGAAGGAGCTTCATGAAACATATATAAACTACCTTGTTGCCCGCAATAAAACTGGCATTTCGATTGATTATAAATGCTTTTTGTTTGATAAACAGGAAAAGATTTTAGTCGATGAAAATAAGCTGCGACAGGTTCTGATCAACCTGCTTAACAATGCAGTAAAATTTACTGATACCGGAAATATTAGTTTTGGTTGTAGTTTAGACGATAATCTGATCAAGTTTTTTGTTTCAGATACCGGAATTGGAATTGACCCGGAAGAAAAGGAAGTCGTATTCGAATGTTTTCGGCAAACTGAATCGCCAACTCGTAAGAAATATGGAGGAAATGGTTTGGGGCTGGCAATATCCAAAGGATTTGTCAAAGCAATGCAGGGAAGAATTTGGGTTGAATCAAAAAAGGATAAAGGCTCTACTTTTTATTTTACTATTCCTTATCAACCCATTGTCGAAAAAGTAGCTGAAAAACAGGAATTATATCTTCCTTCAGTTAACTGGAGTAATCGTCATATATTGGTAGTTGATGATGATGTGACATGTCTTTCTCTGATTGATGAGATGCTGGAAGAAACTGGTATTCAAATTAGCCATGCTATTACAGGCCTTGAAGCAATTAAGCATTGCAGGAAAGACCAATCCATTGACATTGTTTTAATGGATATGAGATTGCCCGAAATGGATGGATACGAAGCTACTCGCAGGATCAAAGAGAGCAGGCCTGAATTGGCAATTATCGCACAAACCGCAC
>CAVSGB010000181.1:0-23579 GCA_963726845.1 uncultured Bacteroidota bacterium
GTTTATGAATTTATGAAACAAAATAATATATATACAAGGCGTTACTTCTATCCACTTATCAGCGAATTCCCTACGTATAAAGGGCTTGCCTCTGCATCAATCGATAATTTGCCAATAGCTGAACAAGTTGCCAAAGAAGTGCTTTGTTTACCTATTTACCCAGAATTGAAAATTGAAGAGGTTCAACAAATTTGTAGTTTACTTAAATTTCAAAATAAATAATGACAAAACAATCATCTTTTTATACAGCCGAAGAGCTTAAACAAATAGGATTTAAAAGCTATGGAAACAATGTTTTGATAAGTCGTTTTGCAAACTTTTATGCACAAGAAAAAATGGAATTCGGCAATCATGTTCGAATAGATGACTTTTGTATTCTATCAGGTAATATAAAATTAGGAAATTATATTCATATTTCAGCTTATACAGCTTTGTATGGAAAATTTGGTATTGAAATTGAAGATTTTAGTGGACTTTCTGCGCGTTGTATAGTTTATAGTGCTACTGATGATTTTAGCGGTGATTATCTCGATAGGCCCAATGGTGCAACCTGAGTTTACAAATGTTATAGGCGGTAAAGTAACTCTTGAAAGGTTTGTTCAAATTGGTGCGGGAACAATAATTCTACCTAATTTAACTATTCAAGAAGGTTCAGCAATTGGAGCAATGAGCTTGGTGAAAAGAAGTGTTAATAATTGGAGTATATATGCTGGCACTTCATTGAAGTTTATTAAACCTCGAAGTAGAGAACTATTAAAATATTATGAGCACTACAGAAATGAATAATAGGCCTATTGTTAGCATTATTATGATTACCTTTAATCACGAACGATACATTTCCAAGGCCATAGAAGGAGTGTTAATACAAAAGACCAATTTTAATTTTGAACTAATAATTGGAGAAGACTGCTCAAATGACAATACAGCAAATATTGTAAATAAATATGCGCAAAAGTACCCCGAAATAATCAAAGCTCGCTTCAATAACCCAAATTTGGGAATGATGCAAAATTTTATAAAAACTTTTGATGATTGTACAGGCAATTACATAGCATTATGTGAAGGCGATGATTATTGGACAGACCCTTACAAATTGCAAAAGCAGGTTGATTTTTTGGAGGCGAATGAGGGCTTTGCAATATGCCATCACAATATGCAGGTAATTTACGAGGATGGAAGAAAAACTCATTTATCAAACCCGCCTGAACAAAAAGAAACAACAACAATTGAAGACCTTGCCAAGGGCAATTATATTCATACGCCATCCTGTATTTTTCGTAATGGTTTAATAAAGACATTTCCTGTTTGGTTTAAAGATGCACCTGTTGGCGATTATGTTTTGCACATGTTAAATGCCCGGCATGGAATGATAAAATATATGCCTGATGTAATGGGTGTTTATAGGACGCATAGTGGAGGTATGTGGAACAATTGTGATTTTACAACACAGGTTGAAATGTGGGTTAGGTTAATGGATTTAATGAAAAACTATTTTGATCCAAAAATCAATGAAATTTTGCTAAAAAAGCAAATCAATGATTGTGTTTATTTAATTAATCAATTTAAGGATAATGCAGAAAAATCCAAATATTATTCCTTTAAATTAATTGAAAATGATCCATATTTTCTATATAAGAAAATAGAAGAATGCAAACAAATAAATAATGATATGAAAGGATCAATTACTTATAAAGTTGGTAATTTAATAATTAGATATCAACGTTACATAAAAAAATATTTTTTAAAGTTCCTAAAGTCTCAATAATACCTAACAAGTACCTTGAGCTAAATTGTAAATCATTGTTTATCAATAATAAAGTAAAAATAGTCCCTATGAACAAACGCGTTATTATTTTGGTAATATCACATAAGCCAATATTAAGCGAAAATGAGGTTCTTTCACTGAAACAACTGTATAAAGTATTAGAACATTTCCCGATTAAATTAATTTGCCCTGAAGGACTGGACGTAAGTTTTTATATAGAAAATATAAACAATAATACAGATTTTGATTTTATCGATCCCATTTGGCAAAGTAATTATCAGAATTTTAACAAGTTAAAAATGTCATTATTTCTATATGAACGCTATTTTGATTACGAATATATACTTTTTTATGAACCCGACGCTTATGTTTTTCGAGATGAATTAGAATACTGGTGCGCTAAAGGATATGATTATATTGGCGCACCCTGGTTTGAAGGCTGGCATGAAGCTAAGCCAAATTCTCCTTTAATTGGTGTCGGCAATGGTGGCTTTTCCTTACGAAAGACAGATAGTACAATCAAATTACTTAAACGTATGAAGCTTTATACAATTATTTATCGTTTGTTAAGGATATTTAAAATTCTTTTGTTATGTAAAAGACTTGGAATTTTAGAAAATTATTTTAAACGTATAAACAAAATTCGTTCACAAGATATTAACGAAGATTACCAGATTTCGGTCCTATCAAAATACTTTTGCTGGTATAAAATTGCTCCAATTCAAGTTGCCTTGCGATTTTCATTTGATGTAAATCCAGAAGTGCTTTATGCAATGAATAATAATACCTTACCTTTTGGTTGTCATGCCTGGACAAGATATAATCCTAATTTCTGGAAACAATTCATAGAAATATTGTAAATAAATAAACTTTATATAAATGAGTTCCCTTTTTCCAAAGATATCAATTATAACACCTTCATATAATCAGGCAAAATACCTGGAAGAAGCCATCTTATCTGTTATAAACCAAAACTATCCAAACCTTGAATATATTATTATTGATGGCGGAAGTATAGATGGTTCTGTTGATATTATCAAAAAATATGAGAAACAACTAACTTTTTGGGTTAGTGAGCCTGATGAAGGAATGTACCATGCCATTCAAAAAGGTTTTGATAAAAGTACGGGAGAGATAATGGCATGGATAAATTCGGATGATAAATACCATCCTAATTCTTTTAATTCAATTGCTGAAGTTTTTTCATCTTTTAAAGAAATCAACTGGGTCACAGGTTGTTTAACCCAATTTGATGAACAAGGAAGAACAATAAATGCCTATCCTTCCAAAAAATGGTCAAAATATGATTATTATACATTTAATTATGAATGGATACAACAAGAATCAACTTTTTGGCGCAGGATTTTATGGACAAAAGCCGGTAACCATATTAGTACCAAGTTAAAATTTGCCAGTGACCTTGAATTATGGTTGCGCTTTTTCAGGTACGATAAGCTATTTGTCGCCGATTTTTTAATTGGCGGGTTCAGGTTAAGATCAGCAAATCAAATATCATTGAACCACATAAAAGAATACACAAATGAAGCTGAAACAATTATTAATAATGAGTTACTTTCAACACAGGAAAAAAGTATTATAAAAAAATATTATCGAGTTAAAAGAATTTCGGCCTTTATAAGAAAATTCAAATTTTTAAGAACCGATTGGATTGAAACCAGATTTAAAAATAAATATTTTGGCTACCCTCCCAGAATTTATTTTAATAGGGACATTCAGCAATTTGAATTACAAAACCCCGAGAGCCCATGTTAGCGAATCAGGCCACTCGAGATTAATATAAAATGTGTTTTCATATAAATAACCATGAATTTTCAATTTAACATTTCCGTTATGCCGCGCTGAAGCCGAAACATGAATTAACCAAACTTAAACCCTGATCCCGCCCGGGATGGCCTCTTTGGTAAATTTAATATACGCTATTAAGAAAATAAAAAGAAAGAATTGTATGCAGGATTTACCTAAACTTTCCATTATAACCATAAATCTTAACAATGCTGCCAGCCTGCACAAAACCATTGAAAGCGTAGTAAACCAAGCACTTACCAGTTTCGAATACATTGTTGGCCTTCATTTTAAAAAATCGTAACACAAGCCATAAAATTATTTTATTTTTGTAATAAAAAAGAATATGAATTATATAGACAGAATTTCGATGAATCCTGATATTTGCCATGGAAAACCAACAATTAGGGGATTACGGTATCCTGTTGAGAATATGTTGGAATTATTGGCATCGGGTATGACTATTGATGAAATATTATTGGATTATGAGGATCTGGTAAAAGAAGATTTATTAGCTTGTTTAGAGTATGCAGCCAAACTGACACAAATAAAATCTTTTTATAAAATAGCTTCATGAGATTTATTGTTGATGCTCAATTACCAAAGAAATTATCACATTTTCTTGTATCTAAAGGCTATGATTCAATTCATACATTGGAACTTCCAATGAAAAATTTAACATCAGACACTGAAATTATTGAAATTTGTGAACAAGAAAATCGGGTTGTGATAACAAAAGATTCCGATTTTTATGAGTCCAAGTTATTACGAAATAAACCTCAAAAATTGATTGTTGTTTTGACTGGAAACATTCATAATGCTTTATTAATTAATTTGTTTGATAATTATATTGAGAAGATTAATGAACTATTGATTGATAATGATGTAATTGAAATTGATGAAAATGCTATTATAGCAAAATAAAAACGAGGGCTTATACTTGTTTGTACAAACGATAGAATTGAAGAATACATATCAAACCAATTAAGCCCCAAAGAAGCTATTACAAATCAGGAAATTTCAGAATATTTTATTGCTGAACTGAAAAAAATAATCAACAGTATTTGAAAATCAAATGCCGAACGCTCTCGATAATAACCATTAATCTAAACAACGCCGTTGGCCTTCGTAAAACAATTGTAAGCGTAATTAACCAGACGTATATTGATTATGAATATATAATAATCGATGGTAGCAGCACCGATGGCAGTATGGAGATTATTAATGAATATGCCAATAAAATAACATACTGGGTAAGCGAAGCCGATAAAGGTATTTATAATGCAATGAACAAGGGCATAGGATCGGGCCAATGGTGAATATTGCCTATTCCTGAATAGCGGGGATGCACTTTATAATGCCCTCGTATTGGAAAATATTTTCAACAAAAATTTAGGACTTGATATATTATATGGAAATGTTTACCAGGAAAACACAGGCATATATACTTATCCGGACGAGCTAACTTTTGATTTCTTTTTTCACGACAATATTTGCCACAATGCTGCATTTATAAAAAGGAAATTATTCGACCATGTTGGAAAATACAATGAAGATAACCATATTGATTATAACGCAGGCAATCCAACTTCCATTAGAAATATGTTAAAAAAGATTGGAGTATCCAGTGTTATTACATCTTCTAAAGAAGAAATTGCTTGTGCTGAAAAACTTATTTTGCCTGGGGTAGGCTCATTTGACTATGGTATGGGCATGTTGAATTTATTACATATAAGTGAAATTATAAAAGAAAAAACTCTTTTTGAAAAATTACCTATTTTAGGCATATGCCCTGGAGCCCAATTGATGGGGCTATCGAGCGAGGAAGGGCAACTTCCTGGACTTTGACTAATTGAGATGAAAGTGGTTCGATTTAACACTGCATTAATACCTCCAGAACAAAAAATTCCTAATATGGGATGGAACGAAATACAAGTTAAAAAAAATCATCCAATTTTTAAAGATTTGTACTTCGAACCCAGGTATTATTTTGTACATTCCTACCATTTTAAGCTCGTTAACCCTCAGGAGGCTTTATGCACAACCCAGTATGGATACGATTTTGTTTCGGGATTTTGTAAAGATAATATCATCGGTGTTCAGTTTCATCCTGAAAAAAGCCATAAATATGGAATGAAGTTAATGGAGAACTTTGTAAAAATGTGAACCCTCAATACAATAAAAATACATAAGAAGGAAGCGCACACTTTCTGTGATAATATCCTATAATCTCATATATTTGTAAAGAAAATAAAACAATGGACATAAATAAACCTCTTTTGCTAAAATCAGTGCTTTGGGATTATACTATTTCGCCCAATGAAATAGAAAGTTTGATAAATGGCGAGGTTGACCACGTTTACCATTATACATTTGAATCTTTGATGCATAAGATAATCCAAAACCTGCCCTGGTACACAATCATCCGTATAGTGCCCCTTAAGAGGATTAAAGAAGTACTGACGCAGCCATTTATAGACACTATCCGGCAACCATCGTTACGAAATAAATACACCTATGTCAGGAACAAACTACAAACAGTTGTATTATCTTCAAACGAAGGTACTGCAACTATTTAATACAATAAATGGGCCGTTTTATCTTACCGGTGGTACTGCATTGGGCCGGTTCTATCTTAATCATAGATTTAGCGCTGATCTCGATTTTTTTGTAAACAACCATCCTGAGTTTAAGAAGGCCGTTGAACCCTACGAATATGCTATTCGCACAAATTCTTCATTACAAAAAGAAGGTTCGCTGGTAACCGATGAGTTTGTGCGGTTTTTAATTTTGCTTGACAATGTTACTTTAAAAATTGAGTTCGTAAACGACGTAACATACCGATATAAAACCCCAATCCCGAATAATATATTTTTGGTTGACAATGTTCGGAATATTCTTTCAAACAAACTCACTTGCATTATAGGCAGGGATGAACCAAAAGATTTTTTTGATATTATAAGCCTGGCATTAAACTATCAATTTAACTGGTTGGAACTTTTTAATGAAGCAACAGAAAAAGCCCTTATTAATGAAATTGATATATCGCAAAGGGTTGCTGAATTTCCAGTGGAATGGCTTTTGCAAGTTGACTGGTTAACACAACCGCCTGACATTAATCGTATAAAATCGCTACGGGAAATTATTTCAAAGGACATATTGCTGGGCAGCGAAAATAGCTTATGTTTAAAAGGAATTAGCATTGACGATCCGGTAATAAATTTTAAATAATTTTGAATACCCAAGTCCAAGTGTTTCCTCACCAATTTGGGCAAATTAAAATTATTAAATGTAAATTTTGAGAAGAGTAAGAGTTATACCTGTGTTGTTGTTGAAAAATGGAGGTTTGGTAAAAACCATCCGTTTTAAAAATCCTACATACATTGGCGACCCTATTAATGCCGTTAAAATATTTAACGAAAAAGAAGTTGATGAGATTGTCTTGCCAGATATTACATCTGATAAAGAAAAAATCGAACCTGATTATAGCAAAGTAAAAGAGATAGTTCTGAAGCATTTATGCCTTTTGCCTATGACGGTGGAATTCATTCAGTTGATCAGATAAAACAATAAATCGATTGCGGAATTGAAAAAGTATTCTAAACCCGGGAGCCTATAATAATCCTGAAATTTTTGAAAAGGCTGCATCTCTTTATGGTAGTAAAAGCAAGAATTATCAAAACACATCCCTCGACTTCGCCAGGGATGAACTCTATGGTAAATGTAATATCAGCTATTAAGAAAATAAACAAAAAGAAAAATCAGTATGCAGGATTTACCAAAGCTTTCCATTATAACAATTAACCTTAACAACGCCGTTGGCCTTCGTAAAACCATTGTTAGCGTAATTAACCAAACTTTTATCGATTACGAATATATTATTATCGATGGTAGCAGCACCGATGGCAGTCTGGAGGTTATTAATGAATATGCCAATAAAATAACATACTGGGTAAGCGAAGCCGATAAAGGTATTTATAATGCAATGAACAAGGGCATATTACAGGCAAAAGGTGAGTATGTCTATTTTTTAAATAGTGGGGACTATTTAATAAATAAAAATGTTTTATTTGAAATTTGTCATTTTCATTTAAATGAAGACATAGTATTTGGTAATATACAAAAGTTAATAAATGGCAAACCTAATATTGATAAAGGACCGCATACATCATATTTAACATTTAATAATTTTTATGTTGGCACAATTAATCATATGGCTGCTTTTCAAAGAAGAGCTTTATTCGAAAAATATGGATTATATGATGAAAATTATAAAATAGTATCCGACTGGTTATTTTATCTGAAAAGTATAGGTTTAGGGGAGGCAACTGTAAAATATTTAGATATTTTAGTTGCAAATTTTGATTTAAATGGGATTAGTAATCAAAACTATGAAAATTGTATTGCTGAACGTAATATTGCCTTGAAAGAATATGTTCCAAGTCGTATAATTAATGATTATAAAACCGGTTATCTCAATATGGCATATCGTTTAAATAAATATAGATTATCCTGGTTCCTTTTACGTGTATTAAATAAATGTGCAATTTACTATGAAAAAATACTACGACAATAAAGTATCAATACTAATTCCCCTTTATAATTCAGAAAAGTTTATTGCTGAAACTATTACCAGCGCCTTAGCCCAAACATGGGAGAATAAAGAATTGATTATTGTTGACGATGGTTCGACCGATAAAAGCTTTGAAATTGCAAAAAGCTTTGAATCGGATATTGTTAGGTTATACCGTCAGGAAAACAGGGGGGCCAGCACAGCAAGAAACGCCGCTTTTACTTATTCAAACGGAGATTATATTCAATATTTAGATGCGGACGATTTAATAAGCCCTGATAAAATTGAAGCCCAGATGAAACTATTCGAGCGATATGGCAATGATATTTTGGTATCCTGCCAGTGGGATGGTTTTATAAATTCAGCTGATGAATCAAAATTCCCGAATCGTAGCTTTTATAAAGATTGGGATAATCCAATTGACTTCTTAATAAATTTATGGAATCGTTCTGAAATGGTTGCACTTCATTGTTGGCTGATACCTAAAAAAATAATTGAAATGGCTAGACCCTGGAATGTAAAATTATCATTAAATGATGATGGGGAGTTTTTTTGCAGGGTAATGCTTAATGCAAAAGCTATAAAATTTTGTGAAAAGGCATATGCTTACTATAGAATAAGTATGGACGGCCTTAGTTTAAGTAAAAGGGTTGGGTATAAGAGTACTGAGTCGTTATTGTTCAGTTTTGAAATGTGCGAAAAACATATCCTCGAGGCGGAAAATTCTTTTAGGGTTAAAAATGCTTTGCGCCTGCTTTATTCATATTTTATTTATAGCTATTGTTTACAATATCCAGCTTTATGTGAAAAAGCAAAAGGGCAAATAAAAAATATGGGTTTCCCGCCGAGTTATAAAGTAGGAAAAAAATTTAAGTTTATTGCATTTTTGATAGGGTTTGAAGCCGCAGTAAGATTAAGGCTTCTTATTAAAAAATGGAGCAATAAATTCATAAAAAACCATTATTAATCCTTGCATTAAAAAAGTTATTGGAAAATAATAATCATGAAAATAATTGGGACATTCCTGGCAAAAGATGAGGATAAACAATTACCCTAAAAATAAACCAAATGCTTAACATTATAAGAGGCCTATGGCGTTTCTTTCAACCTATGCGCAATTGCAACGTTTTAAACCCGTTTTTATATAAAGGCTATTTATATTTTTTACTTGATTTAAATAAATATAATAAACTTAAAGGCGGTGCAAGTTTTAAAAACATAGCGCCAATTCTAAAGAACAAGCATGAACCTCAGACAGGTGGTGGCCATTATTTTTACCAGGATATATGGGCATTACATAAAGTTAAAGAAATTAACCCGGGTAAAATTATTGATATAGGGGCCCAGGTATGATGGTTTTGTAGGTCAATGCACTGTTTTATGTCCTGTAATTGCTGTTGATATCAGACCTGTAAATTTTAAATTGCCAAATTTTGAGTTTATTAGTGGTTCAATAACATCCTTACCATTCAACAATAATGAAATTTCAACCGTATCGTGCCTGCATACAATTGAACACATAGGGCTTGGAAGATATGGCGATGAAATTGACCCTGACGGGATGGTTAAAGCCTTTAAAGAACTAATGAGGGTTATTAAACCGGGGGGGGATTTAATTTTAAGCCTTCCTGTTGGTGATGCAAGGGTTGAATTTAATGGACAAAGGATTTCTAATCCATTAAAACCAATCGAACTGCTATCTGAAATGGAATTAATTGAATTTTCTGCAATTGATGATGCCGGAGTATATATTAAAAATACTGAACCGCAAAAATATCTTTTAGCCAAATGTGCATGTGGCTTATATCACTTCAGAAAGAAATGAAATAAAATAAATAGTATTAATACAAAAAATATAAATGCTGATTATGAAAAAAATGCTGGTAACAGGCTCTTCAGGTTTAATTGGTTCAGAAGTTTGTACATACTTTTCTAAAAAAGGATGGGAAGTTCATGGGATTGATAACAACCAGCGAGCGGTATTTTTTGGTATTCAGGGAGATACACGCTGGAACCAGAACCGTTTGCAAAAAGAATTAAAAAAATTTCAACATCATGAAGCAGATATTCGTGATCGAAGTACAATAATTCAATTAATCGCTGATATTAAACCGGATACAATTGTCCATACTGCCGCGCAACCAAGCCACGATAAAGCTGCTGAGATACCATTCGATGATTTTGACATCAATGCGGTTGGTACACATAATTTAATAGAAGCAACACGAAGATACAGCACGAATATACCCTTCGTACACATGAGCACAAACAAAGTATATGGGGATGCACCGAATAATATTAAATTAAAAGAACTTGAAACACGATGGGAATACGATGATGCAAGGTTTATCAATGGTATTCCTGAAAGTTTTTCTATTGATCAAAGCAAACATTCTATATTTGGCGCATCAAAAGTTGCAGGCGATGTAATGGTACAGGAATACGGGCGATATTTTAATATGCCTACCTGTTGTCTAGGGGAGGGTGTTTACCGCCAACCACAGTGGTGTTGAACTGCATGGGTTTCTAAGCTATTTGATTAAATGCAACCTGGAAGAAAAACAGTATACTGTTTTTGGCTACAAAGGCAAACAGGTCCGGGACAATATCCATTCATACGATGTTGCAAGGTTTATGGATGAATTCATTCAAAATCCCCGAACAGGTGAAGTTTATAATTTGGGAGGTGGAAAAGAAAATGCCTGTTCAATTATAGAAGCATTTAAAATAATCGAAAACATATCGGGCAAGCCGATGAAGTATATATATACTGAAAAAAACAGGATTGGCGATCATATTTGTTATTATAGCGATCTTTCGAAAATGAAAAATCATTATTCCGGATGGTCAGTGACAATTACATTGGAAAAGATTTTTAAACAAATTTATGAAAGTTGGAAAAACAGGATTTAGTTTAATTCTAATATAACAGGTTATGTCGATTATCAATAACACATTTTTTAAACGATTATATATTAAGTTATTCAATGAGCCTTATAATATAAGCTATTCTCAATGTGGGGAAGATATTTTAATTAAATTCTTCTTAGATGCAAGAAAAATAAATAAAATAACATACTTAGATGTTGGTTCAAATCATCCGGTAAAATTAAATAATACTTTTCTTTTTTATTCCTTGGGTTACAATGGTGTGTGTATTGAGCCGGAGACTTTTTTGTTTTCCAAATTAAGGAAAAAACGTAAACAAGATATTTGCCTAAATATTGGCATAGGAGCTAACGAGGGCGAATCAGATTTTTATATTTTAAATGAACCTTTACTTAATACATTCTCAAAGGAAGAAGCTGAAAAAGTTTCAGCTCAATTTGGGTACAACATTAAAAAGGTTGTAAAAATAACTATGAAAAATATCAACCAGGTAATTGAAACAAACTTTTCTTCATGTCCCACTTTTATTTCAATTTTATTTCAATTTATGCAGAAGGCCTTGATTTTGAAATAATAAACAGTTTGGATTTTAATAAGTACCGTCCTGCTTTATTTTGCATCGAAACAGTAAATTTTAGTAACAATGCCAAATCTGAAAAAAGAAAGGATATTTTAAACATAATGAATGTGAACAACAATGAAATATTTGCAGATACTTATGTTAATACAATATTTGTTGATTCAAAAATATAAAGTTTTGGTAATATTAAATAATTAATATTATTTGTAGAGTGGTAATAACTATGTTGCTAGGAGGAATGGGCAATCAAATGTTCCAATATGCTATTGGAAAACATTTGGCCATTATAAATAATACAGGACTAAAAGTAGATACAAGTGTGTTACTTGACTGGAAACATGGCAGACATGCTGTAAACAGAGATTATGACCTGGATATTTTTAATCTTGCTGTTGAAAGAGCTACAATAAAAGAAGTTGCCAGATATAACCCGATACCATTATCAATACCAGGGAAGGTAGGTTTTAGGTTAAAAAGAAAATTGTTTGGAGATAAAACCACTAAAGAAATTGGCTTTGCTTTCGATCCTGATATTTTAAAATTAAGGGGAAATACCATCTATTTGTATGGTTTGTGGCAATCATATAAATATTTACAACCTATAGAAAATCAATTGCGAATTGATTTTCTATTTAAGAATTCACTTAAGAATAAGTCATTAGAATTATCTGAAAAAATAATGAATTCAAATGCTGTATGTCTTAATGTCAGAAGGGCTGATTTTATTAATGTTCAATCAACAGCCAATATTCTGGGCTTTATTGGGCTTGATTATTATCAAAAGGCGATAAAATATTTAATTGAGCATAATCCTGATTTAATTTTTTATATTTTTTCGGACGAACCGGAATGGTGCAAAGAGAATTTTAACTTCATAAACGCTCCGGTTCATGTTATTGGCCATGAGTATAAAGGTGAAAAATTTAGCGATTATTTGCAATTAATGGCATTATGCAAACATTTTATAATACCCAATTCAACATTTGGATGGTGGGCTGCATGGTTGAGTACATCAATTAACAAAACAATAATTGCACCGATCAGGTGGTTTAATGATGAAAGCATAAACACAAAAGACTTAATACCGGATAATTGGATTAGGTTATAGCTAAAATTATTTTTCGTCAATCTAAACAACTAAGGTAACCCATAAGTGAGAATATCAGTAACTGCAATAATACCTACCTATAACAGGGCTTCTGTTTTAAAGTCAACATTTGAAAGTATTGCATTACAAAGCTCTCAACCTGAAGAAACTATTGTTATTGATGCTTCGGATGATGAGCAAACCTATCAATTGTGTTTAAACTTTAAACAACTTAAAAGTGAAATTATTTGGCAAAAAGCAAACGATAAAGGCGCAGCTATTCAACGGAACCAGGGAATATCATTAGCAAAGCATGATTACGTTCTGTTTATGGATGATGATATTTTGCTTGAACCGAACTGTATCGAGCGTTTATGGAATTGTATCATTTCAGGTTCAATGATTGGCGGGGTAAATGCCATGATTAAAAATCAGCAATATCATACTCCTGGAAAAGTTACCCGATATATGTATAATATTATGCATGGTCAAAACCTGAAAAGTTATGCCGGTAAATGCATAGGCCCCGCGTGGAACCTTTTACCTGAAGATAATGCCAGTCTGCCTGATTATATAAATGTAGAATGGTTAAATACTACATGTACAATGTACCGTAAAGAATCTCTGCCAACACCAGCTTTTCCTCTTAACTTTAAAGGATATTCCTTAATGGAAGATTTATGCCTTTCACTAATTGTTGCAAGAAAATATAAATTAATGAATGTCAGAACTGCACGAATATTCCACGACAGTCAACCTGGAGCGCACAAAAAAAATAAGTTTGTCGTATCAAAGATGGAATTGATTAACCGGCATTATATAATGTCAAAAATACTATTTAGAACAAAAAATAAAGATTATTTTAAATTATTTATTTTTGAGTGTTTTGGTATATTTTCTTCATTAAATAGTTTTAAAGGATTTAAAGCCTTTATACCTACTGTTTTTGGTAAAATTACAGCAACTATTCATATTATGAGAAACAATGTTAAGCAGAATTGAACCTTTATTTTTACGAATGCCTTATGGGTTAACAAGTAGGTTACATACAATATTGTATCGCTGCTTAGGAATAACACTTGGGAATTCCAATCGTTTTGAGAAAGGCAGGATAAGACGCGTCAGCAATATTCAAATTGGTAACAAAAATGCTTTTACACAAGGTTGGTTCCTTTGGCCATCTGATGAAGATAGTACTGAAAAAAAAATCGTTATTGGGGACAACAATTATTTTAACAGAAATTTGATGATTGATTCTTGCAATTATATTGAAATAGGAAATTATAATATGTTTGGCCCAGATGTTTATATAACCGATTCGAACCACACTTTTAAGTTTGGGGTTTTCCCTTCGAAATTGCCCATGAACAAAGGCAAGGTAAAAATTGGCAACGGTTGTTGGATTGGGGCTAAAGCAATTATTTTAAAAGATGTTGAATTGGGCGATTTTTGTGTTGTGGCAGCCGGTTCGGTTGTAACCAAAAGCTTTCCATCCGGTTCGATAATTGGTGGCGTACCTGCAAGCATAATTAAGAAAATGATAGAATAAAAATGGTTAAAGTTTTAATTGGCATTGTCTCTACTAATCACATAATATTATACAAAATAATTAATTTCAATAATATGCTCAACTATGGATCAAAAAATTGATATTATTGTCCCTACATATAACAGGCCCAACGATATTAAGAAGTTCATTGGGGAATTTCAAAAGCAGACTTATCCAGACTTTAAGGTTTGGATAATTGATGATCATGGAAGTATAAATATCAAGGAATTTGTACCTGAAAAACCAAATTTTATTTTTATCAGACAACCTAAAAACAGAGGTCAGGCCTATGTAAGAAATATTGCAATAGAATCGGGCAAAGGTGAAATAGTTATATCCATGGATGATGATGCATGGTTTGATAATGATGATAATGCGTTACAAAAAGTAATATCATATTTTGATACCTATCCTGATTTGGGTTGTTTGATGTTCAATATTGCTACCCCAAAAAGTTCTTATAATAAAATAACTATCAAAGGTCAGGAAATACCATACCATGTAACTTGTGGGTGCGCCTATAGAAGAACTGTATTGGAAAAGATAAAAGGATTTAGCGGCTTTTTACACTCAGGCGCTGAAGAAATGGATGTCACATTAAAAATAATAGAAGCAGGTTATAAAATTAGATTTGCCCCAGATATTAAAGTATTTCATGATTTTAACCCTTCAGAAAGGACCCTATACTGGTATTTAAACGTTCGGTACAACACTACAAGAAATGATTTATTAGTTGTAGTTATGCGTTACCCTTTTTATTTAGTCGGGAAGTATATAATTGGAAAATATTTTAGCCATTTTAGATATGCAGTTTTTAATAAGAAAAAACCTGTTTTGACATTAATAATTACCTCTATGGCATTCTTTGGTTTTCTGGTAAAATTACCTTTTGCGATTTTAGAAAGGAAACCTTTAAATAAAGCTCAGTATAGTTATTGGCGTAGTCTAATGTAAAACAATGATAATTTGAAATGAACATTGAGTCATTATTTTTCAGAATACAATATGGAATATATAGTCGAATCTTTTTATAAGCTTTGTTTACGCCCTTTGAAAAGGAGTTAAATAAGTATGGTACTATTTCCCATTTCACGGATTTGATGGTTAAGAGGAGAAAGATTTATGGATCCGGTTAATAGCCAAAGGATAAAAAACAATTTAATTCTCGGGTTTATTTTTGACACAACAAAACAAATATTGCCCGTAATTTAAGAAACAAAGCACTTAAGGGGTTTGCAACGACCTCGTTTTTTGCTGGATTCGAACTCCTATCGCAATATTATTGCCATTACTTCTTATTAAAATATTAAAACATATACGGTTTGGTTTATTTAACAAACAACAAATGCTTGTCCTTTCAACTTTAGCTGGCATTGTCAAATTTTTTAAATTCCTGTTTCAAGGAAAAATTAAACGGGAACCGGTAAGTTTTAAAGCATTTAGTGAATATAATAAACTATCAAAGAATTTTTAAATTAAATTGTATTGCATTTTTAATACTAAGTACATTCAGAAATTTCAAAAAATGTTTAATCCTGACAAAATTTGGTTTTTTATCGAAGTTATTATAAAAAGGCTAATATTCAGAAAATCAATATGCCCATTTTGTAAAACAGCTTATCGAAGACAATACAGGACAATTGATTCGAAATATATTTTTCTAAAACTCATTGAATGCGGCCAATGTGGTTTATTTTATCGGGTTCCAACAAGTAACCAGTTGTGTTCAGTAAGGTTTTACCAGAAAAGGTATAAGCAAGGTTATACAACAGACCTGCCAAACGAAATTCAGTTAAAAAAATTGTTAGCCCAAAATTTTATCAAAACATCAAGGGATTATTCAAGATTTATAAATTTATTCAAAGATTTAAATATTGAAAATGGTTCGAGAATTATTGATTATGGTTGTTCATGGGGCTATGGAGTATATCAGTTACAAAAGGCCGGATATAATACGACAGGTTTTGAAATATCATATACTAGGGCAGCTTATGGAAATAATGAGTTAAACCTGAATATATATTCTCAGTTAAATGATATTTCCGGGTTGTTTGATATTTTCTTTTCATCACATGTATTGGAACATGTACAGGATTTAAACCAAACTATAGAGTTTGGTATGGCCCATCTTAAAAGCGAAGGTTATTTTATTGCTATAACCCCAAATGGTTCATTAGCTTACAAAAATTTTTACCCAAAAGCTTATCACAAATCATGGGGTAAAGTCCATCCCTTGTTATTGAACGAAAATTTCTTCATTAAAAATTTTATCAACCGGCCTTGTTTTATTTGTGGGTTTAGTTCCTATCAAAAATATTTAGGTAAATGGGATGGCCAAACATTGCTGATTGGAGACTTAAATGATTTTGAATTGCTAATAATATTTAAAAAATGAAAATATTATTATGCCATCCCGGCACCCAATATTCCTTAATTCTTGCAGAACAATTAAGTATAAAAAAATTGCTTAATAAGTTTTATTCATGTTTCATAATAAGCACCCATAGCAAGTTCTATAAACACTTTCCATATTTTTTAAAAAATAAATTAAACAGCCGTACCACAACTATCCCTCCTGAAAAATTAAAAACTTTCCCACTATTAGAAAATCCGGGCAATTACACAAATTAAATTGAAACGTAATCCAGAGGATGTTTTTTTTCGCCGAAATCGTTGTTTCCAGGAAAAGATCAGTGAAAAAGATATTTTGGATTCAGATGTTGTGATTGGCTTTGATACTTCATCGTGGATACTGGCTGATACATGTAAAAAGTTGGGGGTCCCTTTTATTCTTGATGTTAGCATTGCCCACCCAATCGAAAAAGAGAAAATCTTCTTAGATATTGCTAAAAAATTTCCTGAATGGCAGGACCAATTACAAACAAAAAAACCAGAATATATACAGTTAGAGCAAAAAGAATGTGAATTGGCAGATATAATTGTTGTCCCGGGTAATTTTGTAAAACGGACCTTATATTAACCAGGGAATACCTGAACATAAAATAAAGGTTAACCCATTTGGAACAGATATTTCTTATTTTAAACCAATTGTAAAGCAATATAACAGTAAAATAATTTTTCTTTTTTTGGCGGGCTTACCGCCCGAAAAGGCTTGCCATTGCTACTCAAAGCCTGGGAAAAAATCGATCCAAATAAAGCGGAATTAATTATTGCAGGTTTTGGCACTATACCTGAAAATGTTATATTGCAATCCAACGTTCATAATTTTGGATTAATATCTAAAAACAACCGTCCTGCATTGTACAATAAAGCCCATGTCTTTGTTTTCCCAAGTTATTTTGAAGGCTTTGCACAGGTGCAAATTGAAGCTGCTTCTTCAGGTTTACCTGTAATTGGCACCTATAATTCTGGTGCAGAAGAATTGGTCGAAGATGGCAAGGAAGGTTTTATTGTACAGGCCGGTGATACTGGTGCATTATGTAAAGCCATGAATTATTTCATTACAAACCCTTCTCAAATTCCGGTAATGGGGAAAGCGGCCCGTGCAAAAGCTGAACAATTTACCTGGGATGCTTATGGGAAAAGATGGTGTGATATAATTGATAAAGTAAATTTTAAATAATTTTTTACTGTAATGGAACAACCATTAAAGTTATATAATGAATGGCATCAAAAAATGTCAAACTCAGATAGTGATGATGTATTGCAATTGCCGTGGTATAAAACAGCAGAGAGTATATTACCAAACCTTAATCATTTAAAAGTTCTTGAGGTTGGCTGTGGCCGTGGGGTTTTTTGCCAATATTTGAAAAATCAATATCCCAACGCAGATATAACAGGCGTTGATTTTTCTGAAAAAGCAATTGAAATTGCCAGTTTAAGAAACAAACAAAAAAATGATATCAATTTCAGGGTTGAAAATGCAGAATCATTGACTTTTGAGAACGATAGTTTTGATATTGTAATTTCCTGCGAAACTTTAGAACATGTTTCAAGGCCCCATTTGATGGTTAAGGAATTATATAGGGTATTAAAGTATAATGGAGAATGTATTTTAACCACGGAAAATTACTTTAACGGAATGGTTATTGCCTGGTTGAAATGCTGGCTGTTAAATAAGAAATTTCCGGGTCAGGTATCCAACCAAATGAGAACTTTTTTGTATCCTGGAAAATTAAAGCTTTATTTGTCCATCAAGGTTTCAAAATATGCAAAACGCATAGCAACCATTATCAATGGTTATTATTGCCGGGGATTGATCCGAAAAAATTACGAACAGACAATGTTAAAAGTGCTTTCTTAAAAAGAGTATTTAAGCCTTTTGGCAGGCATTATTGCATACAGGCGATTAAGATGTAGTGTTATGTTAATTGTAAATTGACTTAATTTCACCTCATCCCCAACCCCTTCTCCAATAGGAGAAGGGGCAAGTCCCTCTCTATTGGAGAGGGATTTAGGGTGAGGTCTTTACGCCTGATTAAACTTAACATAACAGTAGTTTAGAATTTTTATTTAAATTTCAGAGCTTTCATTTTTTGTGTTTTTGTTTTAGAGTTTTAGTTGCAAGAAAAAAACCTACTAATACACGAAAATTTAAAATAACACAAAATATCACCAAATCAAGTATATATAAATTCTCATGGTTGTAGTTTATTTTGGCGATGTATTTTTTACATTATACACCACTAAATCCCCTAAAGGGGACTTTTATCAGTACGAATAAATTGAATTGTTGTGAAAAAATATTACCATTTAAAGCCAAATAAATTATAAGGCAGAATCCCAAGTCCCCTTTAGGGGATTTAGGGGTTTTGCTAGAAATGGAGGTAGGTTACTTATAGTTACTGGTTTTGCAAAGCTATTCCAAACTACAGCCATTCGCATTAAAAATATACCAAACTATTGTCTTAATAAAGCCTTATGAAAATACTTTTTATATGCGGGGCCGGGATATTTTCGGGCAAAGAAAAAGTTACCCTGACACTGATGAATGCCTTAAGAGCCCAAGGCAATGAAATAATGTGCCTAACTGCTGTCTGGGGCAATGGCCAGTTTGCGTCCTTGTTAAAAGAACAGGGCTTTGCTTACAAAAGGACCCGTTTAGGGTTTATATCATTGACATTGTCGTTTTTTGCCATAAAATGCACCCTGCACCAACTAATTTATATCCCCAAATTGTGGTTTGACTATAAAAGGTTTGTAAAAAAACATAAACCCGAAATTATAGTACATTGTAATTTTCACCATTTGTTATTGCTGTACCCTGTGTTAAACCAAAAACAAAAGCATTATTATCATTCGCACGAAACAATAAGTTGCACAAAACAATACAAGTGGCTGTTTAAATTGTTTGATAAGAAGATTGTTAAATTCATAGGCGTATCCAATTTCGTTGCATCATCATTGATCAATGTCGGGCTTTCGCCCGGAAAAGTAACTTTTATCCACAATGGGCTTGAAAAAGTAAAAAATGTACCAAAAACACACAGTACTATCTTTACAATCGGCATAGCAGGCCAAATAGGAAGATGGAAAGGTCATGAAGATTTGTTTGAAGCATTGGCAATTTTAAAGGAAAGCAACATAGACTTTAATTGTTTAATTTTTGGGAGTGGAAATGAAAAGTACGTTAAATTTTTAAAAGAGAAAGCTATATATCTAAAAATTGATAAAAATATAGCCTGGAAAGGGTTTACATTGGCGCAAGAAGAGATTTATGAAAAAATTGATGTTTTGTGTGTACCCAGCCGAAGCAACGATCCATTGCCAACAACAGCTATTGAAGCCGGGTTTTATGCAATACCGGTAATTGCGACAAACAGAGGGGGTTTACCTGAAATAATCAGGGAAAATGAAACTGGCTATTTAATTAATGTTGAAACTCCCGATGAATTAGCCCAAAAACTTAAAGAACTTGAAGGAAACACAATGCTGTGCAGACAGTTAGGGCTAAATGCCAAATTGCATGTTGAAACAAATTTTTCAATCTCAAAAATGGCTGCTGCATTCACTGCCTTATTTGAAAGTAATTAAATAAAAGGCAAGTATCAAGTATCAAGAATCAAGATTTGAAATTGCATTAAGTTTTATTTTATCAATGCAAAAATATAAATGAAGTACAGAATTTTTATATACATTTTATTAATCGCTCTCTCAGCGCTTACCCCTAATTTCACGATCAGTGCAATAAGTATCCTGTGCCTGGGTATTGCAATGGAATTATTAAACAGGATACCCGGCCCAAAATATTGCTATTTTCTTTTCTTTACGAATGGATGCAGGTTAATATAAAGCTCGTGTACGCCGATGTATTAGGCGAAGAACACAGCACATTTTTCAATTATCCCGATAATGTAAATATGGTAAGTGTATATTCGAACATCGGGTTAATTGTAATGGTTATTGCCATTTATATTGTACTTGCAAACAGTATAAAAAAATGGGAGAAAGCTATCAGTGAATATTCGTTCGAAGCTATTCATGTTCCCAAATTAATTGTCATTTATCTTATATTTTGTTTCCTTTCATCGTATTTAATGAATTTCGGGTGGTCGCATGGCAGCCTCTCGCAAATAATATTTGCAATGGCTTCAATACAATGGGCCTATTGGTTGTATTGATATATATAGCCTTTAGTAATCCATTATACAAGTATGTTACCTTCTTAATTGTTGGTTTTCAACTATTGTTGAGCCTCGCTTCATTTTTTTCTTCCTTTAAAATTTTTATTTTCTATTTTATCATAGCATACCTGATTTACATAAAGCGTGTTACAATCAAAGTTGCCGTGTGGGGAATAATCATTTCTATACTATTGGTGCATACGGGTTTAATCTGAACCAGTGTAAAGGGTGAATAT
This sequence comes from uncultured Bacteroidota bacterium, assembly GCA_963726845.1. Lineage (GTDB taxonomy): Bacteria > Bacteroidota > Bacteroidia > Bacteroidales > DTGW01 > CAVSGB01. Next base: position 21,067 of record CAVSGB010000181.1, read on the forward strand.
CGTTCTTATGTTTCAGGTGGCGAGGTTACACAAAGTGTGAACGTTTCAAAGGGGGAAGCAATAAACAAGCTGGCAGAACTATCCGTGAATGCATACGGGAATGGCCTGTCGGATAATTTTTCGACCCTGCTCGACAGGATATCGTACTTAGATTTTTTCGCTTCGGTAACAGAGAATGTGCCTTCAAAAATGCCTTATGAAAACGGAACATTAACAAAAAAAACGATTATGCACGTGTTGATGCCCAGGATGTTTTTCCCGGGCAAACAGGCATTGGATGATTCTGACGATTTAAATACTTATGCCGGGTTAAGTGTAGCCAACAAAGAAGGGGGAACATCCATCGGGATGGGTTATTTTGCTTATTTTTATATAGACTTTGGATTTCCCTTTATGCTGCTGCCATTATTATTGTTAGGCTTATACATGGGATATGTTTATAAGACTTGTTTCATTATAGTGCCTCATTATTTTTGGGGCATTGTATATGTGTGCCCATTGCTGCTGCAATTCATGCTTTTTGAGACTTCACTGCCAAAAGTGTTTGGCGGGATAACTATTTGGTTTATAATAGTGGCAGTTTTTGGCAAAAGAATAGCCCGGGTTGTTAATTCTACGATGTTCAAGAGTGATGGTAGGGAGAGGAAGATGTTTGTTTAATGTGCTGATGGAAGAGCAATGACGAATTACGAATTACGAATTACAAATTACGAATTACGAATTACAAATTACAAATTACGAATTACAAATTACGAATGACGAATTACGAATTACAAATTACGAATTACGAATGACAAATTACGAATGACAAATTACGAATTACAAATTACGAATTACGAATGACGAATGACGAATGACGAATTACGAATTACGAATGACGAATTACAAATTACGAATTACGAATGACGAATGACGAATTACGAATTACGAATGACGAATTACAAATTACGAATTACGAATTACTTCTGCCTAATGCCTAATGCCTAATGCCTAATGCCTAATTGCTGATATGCTGTTTTGCTAATATGCTGATGTTAGGGCCAATGTAACAGTGCGATATTTCGGTAATCCCTTTAAATTTTGTATATTTGCCTATTATTAGAGATGATAAATATCATATTGACATTGAGATAGATAAGTTGACTAATAGTATTGAGAATTCTATTTCAGGAGATAGTTTTCCAACGGAAATAGATAGGATTGATAGCTCAGATTTTAAAAATGTTACAAAGACTAAAGGTTGGTTATTTGATTGGAGAGAGGAATCAAAGCTTAATGATAGAGAAGTATACAAATTGACAATTCTTGGTAATCAAAGTGTTATTCAAGGATTAGTTTGTATAAGTGATTACAAAAACCATATTTATCTTCATTTGATAGAGAGTACGCCTTTTAATATAGGCAAGCATAAATTGTATAAAGGAGTTCCGGGAAACTTATTTGCTTTTGCCTGTTAGTACGCTTGGGATAAGGGATACGAAGGATTTGTCTCTTTTACAGCGAAAACCCGATTGATTGAGCATTACGAGAAAAGTCTTGGTGCAACTCATGTTGGAGGACATAAGATGATTATTTTCCCTGATGCAGCTTTAAAGTTGATAAGAAAATATTTTAATGTTTAAAACTATGGGATATATAAACGAACCAGAAGATATTGATTTTTATGTAGATTCAAAACCTTTAACAGAGAAAGACAGAAAAGAAATAAGTGATATAATCGCTTATTATAAATTGACAGGCCGCAAGAGAAAAATCGCATCGTTGCTCAGTTCACAATACTGAAACAATAAGAAACAAAAACCATCAATTAGCGAATGGACAGGCCCTATATGGTCTCACAAACAATGCGGGGCGCGGATTTCAGCCGGAAGTTTAGTCTCGCTCACAAGCTCTGTAATGAGGGATTTGGACGTATCCACGAACTCCCGCACTATTAGTAGCCGTAAGCTTTAGCCAGTAATTTTCGGACTTAAAAAATTCTTGTTACTTCCCTTGGTTTTGGTCATAAATGAAATTGCATAAAAATATTTATACAATCGACAGTACGTGCGCATTTTAATTATTACACCTGCTTACAAGCCTGCTTATATATATGGCGGCCCCATTATGTCTGTGGCTGAGCTGTGTGAGAAATTAGTGCTCAGTACTCAGTGCCCAGTGCATAGCACTCCAACAGAGGTCACTGTATACACAACAACAGCCAATGGCAAGGAAGAGCTTAACGTTGACACATCTGCTTTTCAAAATATAAACGGCGTTCAGGTAAAATACTTTAAACGCCTTACCAAAGACAATTCCCACTTTAGCCCTGGCCTGCTGCGGGCAGTTTGGAAAAACCGTAATAATTACGATATCGTTCATATTCATTGGTGGTGGAACCTGGTTTCGTTATTTTCCCTGGTTGTATTGTATTTTACAAAGACTAAGATTGTATTATCGCCCAGGGGCATGGTAAGCAAGTACACATTGCGGTCGCGGTCAAAAAGGCAGTTTATGAAAATATTGGGCAAACG
>CAVSGB010000182.1:0-6017 GCA_963726845.1 uncultured Bacteroidota bacterium
TTTCGAATCTTTGCTCAATCCAGCATATTGCCCGTTTACCCAAACATATAAAAATGAGTTGACACCTCCTAGGAATAAAAAAACTTCCCTTTCTTTCCATCCGACAGGCAATGTAACAGTTTTGCGGTAAGAGCCAACCGGGTTGTAATCTGAAGGAATGAAAGGCGGATCAGCCTTGAAAGGGTAGCGGATATTAACGTACAATGGAACATCATAACCTTCGAATTGCCAGTCGCCGGGAACGACAATTTCTTTCCAGTTGGAGATATCAAAAGACTTTTTAAAAAAACCAATAGGCCTTTCATTGGGGCTTTTCACCCAGTTAAATTTCCATTTCCCGTTGAGTGAAAAGAAAAATGGCGAATTTTTTAATCACCAGCTAAGGCCGCTTTCGTATCGATATATGGTTGCATGATGGCATGTGGCGCTTCGCGGTTAAGGCCAACAAGTTTTGGATTTTCCCAGTCGTTGACCTGTGTTTGTGAAATTGCAGGATAAAAATTAAATATAATGGTTGAAACCAATATGTTTATTAGAATAGGTTTGGTTTTCATATTGTATAGGTTTAATATGCTACCATCAAAGTTAAAATATTCTGGCTTAAACTGCTACTTCAGCTTTAATATGCGGATGCGGTTCGTATCCTGAAAGTTCAAAATCTTCAAATTTGAAATTGAAAATATCTTTCACTCCGGGAGTGATCTTCATTATAGGAAGCGGACGAAAATCGCGGGAAAGTGTAGGGTTACCTGATCCATGTGATTAAGATAAATGTGTGCGTCGCCGAGTGTATGAATAAAATCGCCAGCTTTAAGTCCGGTTACCTGGGCAACCATAAGCGTGAGCAATGCATACGAAGCAATATTAAAAGGCACTCCAAGAAATATATCGGCGCTTCGCTGGTAGAGCTGGCACGAAAGCCTGCCATCGGCAATATAAAACTGGAAGAAAGCATGACATGGCGGGAGCGCCATCTTTTCAATCTCTCCTACATTCCATGCACTCACGATAAGCCTTCGCGAATCAGGGTTTTTTTTAATATTTTCAATCAACTGCGAAAACTGGTCTATGTGGCGACCATCAGCAGCCGGCCATGAACGCCACTGATAACCATAAACAGGGCCAAGTTCACCGTTGATGTTGGCCCATTCGTCCCAGATTGTAACATTGTTCTCACGAAGGTACTTAACATTTGTATCGCCTTTCAGGAACCAAAGCAATTCATGGATTATAGATCGTGTATGCAATTTCTTGGTGGTAAGCAAAGGAAAACCTTCTTCTAAATTAAACCGCATCTGGTAACCAAAAACACTGATAGTGCCTGTCCCGGTCCCGGTCATTTTTAGGGGTTCCGTTTGCCAAGACGTACTTTAGCAAATCGTGATATTGTTTCATTTTATTTGAATATTTAAAGGCATTTCAAAGTTATTATATCTTTATGAAATTTAGGTTATTCAGGAAGCGGACTGACAGAATTTTATAAAAATTCAAACCAACTCAACTTACGTGATTTTATGAACATTAGCAAATTAGCACATTGATTAATCAGCACATTTACGTTTTATTCTTTTTTCAAATTTATATTCCCAAACCGAAAAAATTGCCAGTACAATTCGCGGGAAAATAATCCAGGGCGCTGAAACACCTATTGATACGAACAACAGGGTATCTTCAAGCAACGAATGGCTGATGGCAATATGATGGTTAAGCAAATCAGCATCTTCAAATGGCAGATTTCCGCTATCGACCTGTTCGATCATTATTGCAGAACCGTACGCGAGGCCCACGGTGTTTGCAATTATCCACTGAAATGACGTCCGGTTGGACAAACCCATTGGCTTCATTAAAGGCCTGAAGACCTTCGACAACACTTCCATAATTCCAAATTCATCAAGAATTTTCTGGACGAACATGAGTGAAGTTACAATCAAAACCACTTTAATACTAAGCCAAACAAAATCATGAAACCAAATTTCCAATAAATTAATAATGCCGGAATTCTGAATATTGTTGTGCGAAGCCAATCCACTGCCCATTTTCGTTGGCAGTAATAAATTAAATATTGCCGCAGCCACAAAGCTCATAATAAGCCTGAGTAAAACCATTCGCAATGCTGACGATCCTGTTTTCTTTTGTACGGCAGTTTCAAATATCATGTTGTGAGAAATGAGGCACATGATGGCAAGAATGGTTATTTCGCGCATATCCAAAGCCAAAGTCCCGATTACAGCAATCGCGGCATAAATGCTCAACAGCGCGCTGGTTATAAAAACCAAGGCCGATTCTCCCGGCAAACCGATATAATGAAATACCGGAGTTAAATATTTTGATATGCAAACCAGTAACCCGAAATATTGCATCAACATAACGCCAAGCGAAACTGGAAGCATGATCCTGAGCATCCACCAGGCAGTTTTCAATGCTTTAGGAAATGCAGCCTTCAGGCAATCAAGAATTCTGGAAATTGTTGAAATAACCATATCAAAAATTTAACCTTGCAAAACAAATAATAAAATTTTGTTTTGGAATGGCAATTAAAGAATAGAAATTAACAAACTATCAATGTATAAGGTTTGCAGTACTTTCAAATATTATATAGCGGCCTGGGTTTTTGAAAATGTTGAAAATATTGTATTTGTGCCTATTGGAATATAAGGCTTATTTAATATATTTACGCATCGTTAAATTTATGAAGTATATAAAATACATATTAATTTGTGTTTTCTTTTCTATAGGGATATTCAGCTTGAACGCAACGAATCCAGGATTTACAATTGATAAAAATGAAGGCTGCGATAGTTTAAAAGTTACATTTGCACTGGATATTCCGTTGAATGCACTCAATGGCAATAAGTGGATTCTGGATTTTGGTGACAATACCGAACCAGAAACCAATACAAATCAAACAAGTCATTGGTATTATTATAATACAGATTCAGGAAAGTACCATGGCATATTTAATCCGAAATTGACAGTTTGGCTTGATGTATTAAAGACAACAGACTACACTAACACAACCGATACTATCCGCATTCACCCGCATCCAAATGCCAACTTCTTTATAGCGGATACTTTCGGGCTCGGGAATTTAGAATACCGGTTTATTTCCGGGAAAGCGCCTGATACTATTAAGTATACTTATTTCTGGAACCTTGACCCTGGCGACATAATAGATACAGCTAAAGTAATCCATAAACCAGGAAATGACGGAAGAAGGGCACCTTTTCCTTTTCAAGTTCTCACAAGAGGCTTATGGGTCAAATTCAAATTTGATGAGGCCTGCAGATTTGATTAGGCTTATTGTTAAAGACGATTTTGGATGTGCAGATACTTTTCAGCAAAGATTTGATGTTTACGAAAAGCTTTATATCCCCAATGTTTTCACGCCAAACGGAGATGGAATAAACGATTTGTTTACAGTTCAGACAAACGGGAAAATTACTTATCATTTCCAGGTATTTACTTCAAGCGGGCAATTGGTTTACGAATCAACTTCCCGTACAATCAGCTGGGACGGAATTACATCTGCTGGCAGTAATGCAATTACCGGTACATATTTTTACATAATTGAACCGGGTTATAATAAAAAGCCTTATTCAGGTTTCTTTATGCTATTAAGGTAAAATTAGTATTTCGGTATTCGATGTTAAATGTTCGATTAGTGTGTATTGAAAATTGTACACCTAAAAAATTTAAATCAGGTTTCTCAAATGCTTTCCAATTATAAACCTCTTTCAATTATTGTAGCAATAACACAGAATTATGCGATAGGAAAGGACAACAAGCTGCTGTGGCATATTTCTGAAGATATGAAATGGTTTAAAAAAATCACTGCCGGGCATACTGTAATAATGGGAAAGAATACATACTATTCTTTGCCGGTACGGCCGTTACCTAACCGAAAAAATATTGTAATTACCGATATCCCGTTAGAAAAAATTGAAGGTTGCGAAATGGCTTATTCAATCGAAGAAGCCATTAATAATGCTGATACTGAAAAAGAAAATTTCATTATAGGTGGCGCTTCTATTTACCGGCAATTTTTTACAATTGTCCAAAAGCTTTATATTACTTATGTTTATTCAGATTTTGAGGCCGATACATTTTTTCCAAAGATTGATGTTTTAGACTGGAAACTAACTGAAACCAATCCTCAGCTGGAGATACACAAAGCCGGCCTGAAATACGAATTCCGAATTTATACCAGGATTTGATTAATTCACCGGGATAATCAATTCAAAACTGAATCCATTACCTTCACTGCTCGAAATTTTATATTTACCATTCACTGTTTTTATCCGGCTCATGATGTTGAGCAAACCAATGCTGCCTTTTGTACTTCCAACCGTTGCATCGATATTGAACCCTTTGCCATTGTCAAAATATTGCAACCTGATTGTATTTTCTTCAAAAAAGAGGGTTAAGCTTATATTATTTGCTTTTGCATGTTTAATAGTGTTATTTACCAATTCCTTAACAATCCGGTAAATCACTATTTCAATACTTTGATTGAAGCGCTTGTTTTCTATGTTCTGGTCAAATGAAATATTCAGAAAGTCTCGTTTCAGGCCGAGGAATGAATTGATTGCGGCCACACACCCATAGTTGTTTAAAACATGCGGGCTAAGATCGTTCGAGATTTCCCGCACGGTGGTAATAGATTCTTTAATAAGAGTTTGAATTTGTGGGACAATATATTCTTTTTTCTTTTTGTCTTCAGTTTCTGCAAGTAATGAAATATACATTTTCAGGCTTGAAAGCAAAGGACCTACTTCATCGTGTAAATCGCCGGCAAAATGTTCGCGTTCGCGTTCTTCAGTACTGATGATAGTTTCGAAAAGCGTTTTCTCCATATTCTTACGCTCGGTAATATCGCGAATAATTGTAAGAATTGCATTCTTCCCTTCATGATTTATCAATTTGCTGTTTATTTCTACAGGCAATAAATTTCCGTCTTTTTTAAATAATTCAATATTTAAATCGGTTACTTTTTCACCTGCATTCATTTTTTCAACCTTTTCGGAAATCTGTTGATGATACTCAGGAGGAATAAAATTTAAAGTTTGGGCATTTTCCTTGTCTTTGGTTTCATAGCCAAGCATACTGAACAATGTATTGTTTACATCAATTATATTTAAGTGCGGATCGAAAATTAAAATGCCATCGCTGCTGCTATTAAAAATATTTAGGAATTTTTGCCCGCTTTCCATTAATAGTTTTTCAGATAGCTTACGTTCAGTAATGTCACGGTCGATATTTAGGATAAAAACTTCATCGCCGAGGCTTATAACACTACTGGTAACTTCTACCGGGAATGAACTTTTATCTTTTCGGTAAAAATTTGTTTCATAATTTATTGTTTCACCTGCCATCAGGTGTTGGTCCATTTTATTTTATCTTCCATTAAAATGTCGCAGGTTATCTTGTCCATGGACAATCCGAAAAGTTCTTTCTCGCTATATCCAAGCATTTGACTTACTATTGTATTGGCCGAAACTATTTTACCAGAATATTCCCCGTTAGTGCCTAAAAGGTGAATGCCGTTTGGTGACTTATCGAACAATGCATGGTATCTTTCTTCATTATCTTTAACTGCTTTTTCAATAAGCTTCCGTTGTGTTATATCTTCAAAAAGTAATCCTACATGATTGTTTGGCATTACAAAAGCTTTTACTGCGTAAAACAAAATTTCACCATTTTCCCGATAATATCTGAATTCTTCATTTTCGTAGGACAAACCAGTAATTACGACATTCGATAATATTTGCTCTATGCGATATCCCTTTAACATGGGCAGCACTTCTCCAAACTTTTTACCAAGTACTTCCAAACTTTTTATACTAATCATCTTTTCTGCGGCGGGATTGGTTTTGACCAATATCAATGAACAAAAGTCATTTATATCTTCAAGATGGTATACGTTGAGTGCAACCTGCATATTATTGGCAATGTCAGAATATTGCTGAATGGCTTCTTCTGCTTTCTTTCTTTCCGTTATATCGGTAGCAGTAGTCAGA
>CAVSGB010000183.1:0-15343 GCA_963726845.1 uncultured Bacteroidota bacterium
CTCGCCGAATATCAGGCCTTCAGGTGTGGCGACAACTGTCTGTTCGTTGATGACGGACATCCCGCTATAATAGCTGCATTTCGTCGATATACAGGGACACAGGCGTTCGGGTTTCTCGTGGTTTGCAATTTTGACATACGTACTCCTCAAAGCATTGTCATCGATCTCACGCCTTTACTCGGAACAGACGGGCCTTTTCCATGTCATGAGTTATTAAGTGGCCAGACACAAATCTTTCAGCATCCGCACCTGGAACTTCATCTTCAACCATGTGCCGCGCAGGTACTGAGGTTTCCTATAAGTTGAAAAAAAGCCGATAATAGGCATTATCAAAAATGAAAATATTTCAAGATGAGAAAATTTCACAGCGATATCTCAAACAATGAATACCCAATTTCTGAAAGGGTATCTGGTAAAATGATAATTCCATCGATTTTAATTTTAATTTCAAAAGATAATCCCCAATTTACTATAGATAAATTTTTATCATTAAGTGAACTTAATATTTATAAGGAAAAATATATTTCTCAGTACCTTATTAAGAAGACCGGTGAGCTATCTGCGTTAGAAAAAACTGTTCTGGCTTCTGTGAACGACAATACACCTCTGACAAGCCAAATAGCTTCTGCAGATGACGAACAAAATTTAACATCTGGGCAAAGAATAGCTGATAAGGTCGCTTCATTTGGTGGCAGTTGGAAATTTTTAATTTTATTCGGATTATTTCTAATAGCTTGGATTTCTTTAAATATATTCTGGTTTGCAAATAAAGGATATGATCCATATCCTTTTATACTCCTGAATTTAATCTTATCCTGTTTGGCGGCTATACAAGCACCTGTTATTATGATGAGCCAAAACAGGCAGGAAGAAAAAGATCGGGTACGTGCTAAAATTGACTATATGATAAATCTTAAATCTGAACTTGAAATTAGAATGTTACACGAAAAAATAGACCATTTTATTATAAGCCAGCAAGAGGATTTTAAAGAGATACAAAAAGTACAGAAAGATATTAAAAAATTATGATGAATCAAACTAAGATAAATGATGATTATGGTGATTGATTTTGAGTCGGATATTACCAATTGTGGCAGATTTATTAAGTAGAAAATGTGTGAATAATGTAACTCTTTTCAAAAGTTGTGTAATAATTATCCGGTTAAAGGTAATGACCTTTGCTATTCTATCATTTTTTCACAAATAAAATTATTAAAAGAAAGTATATGAACTTGTTCGAAAATCTTTCTGCTATAGAAGATGAAGCGCTTCTTAGATTTCCTGTGTATATGACATTTTTTGCCGCTTTTAAAGATTATGAACCTGATGAAAACGAAAAAAAAACAGCCATCAAATACATAAATGCACAAATTTTTACGTGCGATCCAATACCTGTTAAATTTTATAATAAGGCTGAAAAAGTTTTTAAAAGAAATATGGAGCAAATTGAAAATGATTTGCCAAAAGGAAATGCCGGTAAGGAAGCAGCAATCAAAAAAGAATTATTGAATCTTGAAAAAATAGCCTTGAAGTTAGGAAACGAGTATACTTTAGCCTTGAACCGCAGTATGAATTCATTAAAAGAACATGTATCAAAAGCGCACTATAATGTGCTAACAGATTTTGTTATGCCACTTATAGCTCTTGGACTGATTGATAACAATAAACATGGCGACAGATACTGAACATAAGGACAATTCTTTGAACTACGGTAAAATTATTTATGTCCGGGGAAGTATTGTGGATGTATGGTTTGAGAATAATCTGCCCTCCATTTATATGGTGCTTCATACAGGAAAGGACAATCAAATAGTCATAGAAGTATTGAACCAGCTTGATGTCCATCGTTTAAGGGGAATTTCATTAACTCCAACACAGGGATTAGCGCGTGGCATGGTTGTAGTATCCGATGGAAAACAACTTAAAGTACCTGTTGGGAAAAACATTATGGGCCGCATGTTCGATGTTTTTGGCAATACCATTGACCATCAGAAACCATTGTCAGGCGGAATGGAGTGGCGTAATATACACCAACCGCCGCCTTCATTAGCAAAACGATCAACAAAATCGGAGATTTTTTTAACGGGTATTAAAGCTATCGATGTATTGATACCATTAGAACGAGGCGGTAAGGCAGGTTTGTTTGGCGGAGCCGGAGTTGGAAAAACCGTATTACTTACTGAAATGATCCATAATATGGTTGGGCACAACAAAGGTGTAAGCATGTTTTGTGGCATTGGCGAACGCTGTCGCGAAGGGCATGAACTTTATCATGATATGAAAGAAGCAGGTGTTTTGAAAAATATGGTAATGATGTTCGGCCAGATGAATGAACCACCAGGAGCTCGCTTTCGTGTTGGACATGCAGCCCTTACAATGGCCGAATATTTTCGGGATGATGAACACCGGGATGTATTATTGCTTATTGATAATATTTTCAGGTTTATCCAGGCAGGCATGGAAGTATCTGGTTTAATGGGACAAATGCCTTCACGGTTAGGTTATCAACCCACCATGGGAACTGAACTGGCGAAGCTGGAAGAACGGATTGCCAATACGGATGCAGGGGCAATTACTTCAATACAGGCAGTTTATGTACCTGCGGATGATTTAACTGATCCAGCTGCTGTCCATACGTTTGCGCATCTTTCAGCATCTATTGTTCTTTCCAGGAAAAAGGCAAGCGAGGGACTTTATCCGGCCATCGATTTATTGCAATCCAATTCAAAAATGGCTACACCCGGAATTATTGGAGAAAGACATTATAAACTTGCACAGGAAATAAGGCATGCTCTCGCACAGTATGAAGAACTCAAAGATATTATTGCCATGTTAGGCCTGGAACAATTATCGATTGATGACCGTAATTTAGTGAGCCGTGCCAGACGTTTAGAAACGATTTTTAACACAACCTTTTTTCTCTACAGAACAATTCAGTGGAATGAAAGGGAAAGAGGTCGGTTTGGACGATGCACTTGATGGATGTGAGCGAATACTTTCTGATGAGTTTAAAGATTTGCCTGAGAGCGCTTTTTACATGATTGGAACAATAGATGAAGCGAAGAAGAAAGAAGATGGAAGTAAGAAGACCGAAGACGGAAGCTCGAAGTCTGGAGATGGAAGTCAGAAGACAGACGATGGAAAACCAAAGACTGGAGATGGAAGTCAGAAGAAGGAAGATGGAAGTCCGAAGTCTGAAGATGGAAGTTCGAAGTCCGGAGATGGAAGTCAGAAGAAGGAAGACGGAAAACCGAAGCCTGGAGATAGAAGTCCGAAGTCTGATGACGGAAAACAAAAGAGTGATGTAAAAAAAACAAAGAAGGAAGTTGAAGTGAAAGTCTGAATGATTAGGAGTATAAAAACTTCTGTCTTCGGTCTCCTGACTTCCGACAATTAAAACTTATAAATATGGACTTAAAGATACTTCTTCCTTACAGGGTTTTCGATGAAATTAAGAATGTCGTTAGCATAGTTGCAGAAACGAGCAAAGGTTCTTTTGGCTTGTTGCCACAAAGGCTCGATTGCGTTGCAGCATTGGTTCCCAGTATTTTTACGTATGAAACAGAAGCGAAAAGCGTTCATTATATAGCTATTGATGAAGGCGTTTTAATAAAGGCCGGTGCCCAGGTACTTATATCTGTACGTAATGCCTTTAGCGGGAAATGACCTTAGTAAACTTCAGGAATCATTAGAAAAAGAATTTAAAAACCTGGACGAAAATGAGAAAAATGTACGCCAGGTAATGGAAAAGATGGAAAGTGGTTTCATTTATAACCTGGAAAAATTTCGTAAAGAATAAAATGGGAACTATTGATAGAAATAAAGCAAATTCATTAAGTAAACAAGTTGGAGAAAAAGCCCAACGTAAACTGAGGGCAATCCATAACGACAAACGAAGCGTTTGGTTCGGTTTAGGGATGTTTGGAATCGTGGGCTGGTCGGTTGCAGTTCCTACCTTACTTGGTGCAGCATTAGGAATGTGGCTGGATAAAAAATACGCCGAATCATTTTCCTGGACATTGTCCTGTTTGATTCTTGGATTATTTGCAGGATGCCTGATTGCATGGCATTGGATAACTAAAGAACATAAAGAGATGAACCAAAATAATGACGAAAAAGATGGATAAAACTATATTTATGATATTGGCATTTATTGGAGGCATATTGCTAGGTACAATATTCTATGGCGGCCTTTGGTTCACAGTAAAAAAGTCTGTTGCCTCAAAAATGCCGGCAATCTGGGTTCTCGGAAGTTTCTTTTTGCGCATTTGCATTACCCTGGTTGGATTTTATTATATCTCTTTTGGTAATTGGCAAAAATTACTTATTTGTGTACTTGGCTTTATTGTTGCCCGACTCATTGTTATGCGCTTTACCAAATCAATTGAACAAAAACAACAACAACTAGAAAAAGAGATCGGTCATGAAACTTAGTCCGGACGAAACTATTTTTTGGCAACATGGTATTTTTACCATTAACCTCACCATTGTAACTACATGGGCTATCATGCTGGTACTGGTGGTTGCCTCAGTTTTAATTACACGCAAACTCAAAACTGGAATCCATATTTCGCGAGGGCAGTGCATTCTTGAGATGATGGTAACTTTCATGAACAACCAAATTAAAGATGTTGGGCTTGATAACCCGGAACAATATATTGGTTTTATCGGCACGTTGTTTTTATTTATAGGTGTTTCCAATATTTGCATCATTTTTCCCTGGTACGAAGCGCCAACAGGTTCTCTTTCCACTACCGCTGCCCTAGCAATTTCAGTATTTATTGCAGTGCCTTTTTTTGGTATTGAGAAAAGTGGCATACTTGGATATCTGAAATCGTATTTAAAACCAACCTTCATTATGTTGCCTTTTAATCTAATTAGTGAAATTTCGCGTACACTTGCATTAGCCGTGAGATTGTTCGGCAACATCATGAGCGGGGGAATGATTGTGGCTATCCTGTTAAGCATAACACCTTTTATATTTCCTATTGTAATGAAAGCGCTTGGATTACTCACAGGTATGGTTCAAGCTTATATCTTCGGCATCCTGGCGACAGTTTATATTGCTGCAGCCGTAAAGGACGCCAAAACATCGGTTAAAACAAAAACAATTAAATAAATGGAGGATAAAAAATGGATAATGTAACCCTAATTGCAGTAGCTTCGATTGTTACTGCCGGAATTACAACAGGCATTGGATGTATGATGCCAGCCCTGGGTGAAGGTAAATCGGTATCATCTGCATTAAGTTCAATTGCACAGCAGCCCGATGCTGCTCCAACCATTACGAGGACTTTATTCGTAGGACTGGCAATGATTGAGTCAACAGCCATATATTGTTTCGTAGTCTCGATGATTCTTATTTTTGCCAATCCTTTCTGGACTCACATCATCGCAAAATAATACTTATAATATGAAAATTAACTGGTTCACAGTAATAGCAGAAGTAATTAATTTTCTCATTTTGGTGTGGTTGCTCAGGCGATTTCTCTATAAGCCTGTTCTCAAAGCTATTGACGAACGTGAAAATAAAATTGCTTCCCAACTAAAGGATGCAGCAGATAAAGAAACCAAAGCCAAAAAGGAACAGGATGAATTTGACAAAAAGAATGAAGCCTTCGATCAGAAAAAGAAAGGACTTATGGACAAAGCCGTCGCCGATACCAATATTGAAAGAGATAAACTACTTGAAATAGCCAGGAATGATGCTGCCGCATTACGTTCTAAACTGGAAAATGCTTTAAAAGCGACGCAAGAACAATTAAGCCATGACATAATGCACAAGACACAGCAAGAGGTTTTTGAAATAGCAAGAAAAACGCTTTCTGATCTTTTTTCAATGAGTTTAGAAGAGCAATCAGCGAATATCTTTATCAAGCGCATAAAGGAATTAAAAAAGGATGAAAAAAAACAATTCAGTGAAGCTTTTAAAGTAGGATCAAACCTAGTGACTGGTAAGCAAAGTCCAATTCTTATTCAAAGCGCATTTGATTTACCAGGAAAACAACAAACGGATATTAAAAGTGCTGTGAATGAACTGCTCGGACATGAAACTCAATTTCAATTTAAAACTGCACCAGAAATCATCGGTGGTATTGAACTTAATTCAAATGGTTACAAATTGGCCTGGAGTATTTCAGAGTATCTCAATTCTCTTCAAAAAAGCATTTCAGACACATTAAATATAGCTACTAAGAAAGACGAAACAAAAAAAGCACCAGTAGAAGCGAAAAAAAAATCAACAAAAGCAGCTTCAACAAATAAACCTGAGAAAGCACGCAAAGTAAAACCAAAAGCAAAATTGAAATCAAAACTGAAGGCAGAAAAAACCAAGTAGATACAAATTTTAAACTTTTCTTTTTCAACTTTTAACCTCATAGTAATGCCAAATAATGAATTTGATAAAGCGATAACCAGCACATTTAAACAATTAGAAAAGGGGAGGGAGAATTACAGTTTTTCAATTGTCCCTCGCGAAGTTGGCTCTGTTATTAGCGTATCGGCAGGCATTGTTAAAGTTTCAGGCCTTCCGGGTGCAGGTTTCGAAGAATTGTTGAAATTTCCAGGAGGCTTTTATGGTATAGCGTACAATATTGATGAAGATGAAATAGGTGCGATTTTTCTAGGTGAAGATTCTCTGTTGAATGTTGGAGGTGAAGTAGAACGCACTGGCCGTGTAATGGACATTCCAATTGATGATGCTTTAATAGGCAGGGTTATTAACCCATTGGGAGAACCAATTGATGGCAAAGGTTCCATTGCTTTTAAACAACGTTTGCCTATTGAGCGACCAGCCCATGCAATAATCGAACTGGGCTACGGTTTCAGTTCCATTGCAAACAGGTTTAAAGGTTATTGATGCATTGATTCCTATTGGCCGTGGACAGCGTGAATTGATTTTAGGAGACCGCCAAACAGGAAAAACAGCCATTGCTATTGACACAATAATCAATCAGCGTGGTAAAAATGTTGTATGTATATATTGTGCCATCGGGCAACGTGCATCGTCAGTAGCAAAAGTAATTGCTAACCTTAAAGAAAAAGGGGCTATGGAATATACTATTGTGGTTGCAACCGAAGGTGACAATGCACCCGGGTTAAAATATATAGCTCCTTATGCTGCAACCAGTATTGCAGAATATTTTATGGAACAAGGCCGTGATGTACTTATCGTATATGATGACCTTACACATCATGCACGCGCTTACCGGGAACTTTCCCTTTTATTGAGAAGGCCTCCGGGACGAGAAGCATTCCCAGGAGATATTTTTTACATCCATTCAAGATTGTTGGAAAGGGCTACACACCTTAGCAAAGAACTCAAAGGAGGTTCGCTCACTGCATTGCCAATTATCGAGACAGAAGCCCAGAATATTTCTGCCTATATACCTACAAATCTTATATCTATTACTGATGGTCAGATTTATCTATCTCCGAAACTATTCGAATTAGGAAATTTACCAGCCGTGGATGTGGGTAAATCTGTTTCCCGTGTAGGTGGTAAAGCACAATTGCCAGCTTATCGTTCCATAACAGGTAACCTAAAATTAGCATATTCTCAATTTGAAGAATTAGAGACATTCTCACGTTTTGGAACACGATTGGATGAAAATACCAAAAAAATAATTGAACATGGAAAGCGTATCCGTATTTGTCTTAAACAGCAGGAGCTTCAACCATTGCCAGTTCCTAAACAAATAATAGTTCTTCTTGCATTGACCAGTGGACTTTTTGATACTGTACCAATTGATAAAATGAAGGATGCAGAGGCTGCCTTGCAGACAATGAACAAGGAACTACCTGCTGAAATAATGAAACGATTATTTTCAGATAAAGAATTAAGCAATCCGGACCGTGAAGCAATTTTAAAAATTGCAGGCAATTTGCTTGTTCCATTTCAGGATAAGCCTGGACCAGAAGAAAACAAATAAGTATGGATACTTTAGAAAGTTTACGAAGAAAGCTTGAAGGGGCAGAAGAAATCAAATCTGTTGTTCGGACAATGAAGGCTGTGGCAGCATCAAATATTGGACAATATGAAACAGCAGTTGCTTCACTTGGAGATTATTACCATACAGTAGCCCTGGGAATAATCGCCTATTTCAGAGAGGAAAAAATTGATGCTATAAATGAAAAAAAAGAGACTAAAAGAAAGGATGAAAAAATAATTTGTGCTATTGTTTTTGGTTCAGACCAGGGACTGGTGGGGCAATTTAATGATTCACTCACCGATTTTGTTTCTCATTCGCTGAATGCTTTGCCAGGCAAAAAAGAAATCTGGCCGTTGGAGAACGTGTTCAATTGTTATTGTCGGATGTTGGCTTTAATACTTCAACCCTTTTCCCTGTTCCGAATTCTGTTAATGCAATTACCCCTCTTGTAGGGCAAATTCTGGTTAAAAGTGAAGAAAGTCGCGAAAAAGGTATTATGCAAGAGGTTTATATTTTTCATAATCAACAAAAACAAGGGACAGGTTATGAGCCTGTTAGCCAACGATTGTTGCCCTTGGATGAAAAATGGAGACAATCTCTTTCGGAACTTAAATGGCCCACAAAGTTAGTGCCGCAGATTATAGGAGGTATTAAACCAACCCTATTGGCACTCATTAGTGGATATCTTTTCGTCTCGTTATTTAAAGCCTGTGCCGATTCTTTGGCCAGCGAAAACGCAAGTCGTTTGGCAGCCATGCAACGCGCTGAAAAAAATATAGAAGAATTGCTGGATGAACTCAGCCATAAATTCAATAGTTTGCGACAAAGTTCAATTGATGAAGAATTGTTTGATGTAGTGTCGGGTTTTGAAGCGCTGAAAGATAATTCTAACAATTGATATAGTGTTAACTAAAAAGGTATGAGAAAATTATT
The DNA here is from genome assembly GCA_963726845.1 of uncultured Bacteroidota bacterium. Classification (GTDB taxonomy): domain Bacteria; phylum Bacteroidota; class Bacteroidia; order Bacteroidales; family DTGW01; genus CAVSGB01. The sequence continues at coordinate 8,865 of CAVSGB010000183.1, forward strand.
GACACTTCACTCACTGTGAAGTTTCAATAAAATTCAAGAAACACATGAATTTGGTAGATTATTATGCTGAATGAAAGATTTTGGTTTTTTTGAATTTGTATCTGAAATTGCAGGCAATGATGGCAGAAAAAGAAAGGTGAAATACAGAGACGGAGATTTAATATTGTAGTTTTCAGATATACCATCAGTAATAAAATACTTTTATTCAGGCTGATAAAATCAATAATGAGGTGCTTTCCCAAAAAATATGGTAAATTATTAAAATCTTTTCTTGTTGTCATAATTTTCTCAGAAATGATACTCTTCACATCTAGTTTGATATTTGTTCTTTTTCATAGTCACGGCAGACAGAGGTAATATTGAGTTACCTGAATATGAATAATGTTGAGACTAATTTATTAAAAATCTGAAATTCGATAATTGGCATGAGCAAACCATTCAATAATGTGTGAATGATGTAACTTGTTTCCAAAGTTATGTAACACTTTTCCGGAATTAATGTGCCCAACTTTGCATAGTAATTATTCATTTCATTTATGAACAATAAAAACCACTTAATGGAAAAATTATTTTCAGGTAAAGTAGCATTAATAACCGGTGCAGCATCAGGTATTGGCCAGGCAGCCGCATTTTTGTATGCAGCGAATGGTGCCAAAGTAATTGTTTCGGATATAAAGGAAAATGAAACAGCCGCTAAAATAAAAGATAAAGGGGGCGAAGCCAGTTTTATTAAAACTGATGTAAGCAATGCGGTTGAGTGTGAACAATTGATAGTACAAACTATCAGGATCTATAAGAAAATTGATATTGCGTTTAATAATGCTGGAATATTGGGAGAAACCAATATGCTGGCCGATATGAATTTGGGGGCATTTCAAAAAGTCATTGGTATTAACCTCATGGGTGTTTTCTATTGCATGAAATATGAAATATTGGCCATGTTAAAACAAGGCGGGGGTATAATTGTAAATATGTCTTCTATTTTGGGGGCAGTCGGTTTTGCATCCTTTAGCGGATATGTTGCTGCCAAACATGGTGTAGTTGGGCTTACCCAAAATGCAGCTTTAGAATATTCAGACAAAGGGATCCGCATAAATTGCGTTGCGCCCGGGTTTATAGATACGCCATTACTTGATTCAATTGATGTAAAATCAAAGGAATCACTAGCCCTGAAACATCCGATAGGCAGATTGGGAAAGGCCGGTGAAGTCGCTGAAATGGTAATATGGTTAAGTTCTGAAAAAGCATCTTATGTAACAGGAGGTTATTATCCCATAGATGGTGGTTATTTGGCAAACTAATAAAAAAACAAATCGAATATTAAAAATTTAGTAAAATGAAAACACAAAAAATTCTTCTTCTGGATGATAAAAACAATAATGAAGGCCTAAAAAAAAAGATAAGATACGATAAATTGTTAAAATCTTTTCTTGTTGTCATAATTTTCTCGGGAATGACACTCCTCACATCTTGTTTGATATTTGTCCCTTTTCATGGACACGGCAGGCGGAGGTAATATAAAATTATCCAGCTACAAAAAGTGGAAAGGTTAATTGTCAAAAAAAATATTTCTAATCTAAAAATAATATGCGCAGCGGTACAATACTTCTCGCATTCATCCTTCTGCTTGGCTTTTCCAAAGCTTCGGGTTTTGGAGTGTTAACCCATGAAGCAATTATAGATGCCGCATGGGATAGTAATATTATTCCTCTTTTGAAGAAACAATTTCCTGATGCTACGCCCGAGGATTTAATTAAAGCACATGCGTTTGCTTATGGAGGCGCCATAATGCCTGATATGGGTTATTTTCCTTTCGGAGATATATTTTTCACTGATTTACTGCACTATGCCCGTAGCGGCGATTTTGTAATGAACCTTTTATCAGGGGCGCAAGGCCTGAATGAATTTGCTTTCGCACTCGGGTCGCGCATTATAATGCAGATAAAGATGGCCATTCCGGCGCTGTGAACCTCTCTGTGGGCATGGTGTACCTAAAGATAAGAAAGAGTTTGGCGATACTATTTCATATCTTGACGGCCTATTGCGCACCGCAGAATGGAATTTGGTTTTGATGTGGTGCAGTTGGCAAGGGGGAAATATGCCACTAAATCCTATCATGATTTTATCGGGTTTGAAGTGGCACAGCCATTGCTGGAGCGTGCCTTTCTGTTAACATACGGTTTAAAGTTGAAAGATGTTTTTACTGATCTTCCTTTGGCCATCAATACCTTCAGATGGTCAGTAAAATCATTTTTACCTATGCCGACAAATGCAGCCGGGATTTCTGAAAAAAAAGGAGATTGAAAAATCACAGCCGGGCATCACGCGCAGGCAATTCAATTATGGAATCAGCCGTGCACAGTTTCATAAAGAGTGGGGAAATCATTATCACAAGCCCGGTATCGGTGCTTATATAATGGCGGGCTCATAAAGATTGTCTTAAAGTAGCGCGGCGCGCGTCCTTAAATTTAAAACACCTACACAACCGGCCGAAGATCTTTTTATAAAAAGCTTTAACCAAACAGTGTCAGATTATTCTGAGATGTTGAAAAAATGTGAAAATCATTCGCTGCAACTTGATAATATTAATTTTGATACCTGTAATAAAATATCACCCGGTGAATATACACTTGTGGACTACACTTATAAGTAACTGTTATTGTACTTTCTTCGCAGCCTGTTGAGCAAGTAACCTATCAACTGAGGCAAAATATTCTTGACTTCTTCGAAAAAGTTTCTCCTGATGAAAAGAACGTTAAGGAAGAGAAGGAATGTCATGATGCCCTTGCTTGGCTAAAATCAGAAAAATAATATTTAATCAGTGATAAATACCAGACCAATAAATTTAAAAATAATATTGATTCTTGTTTCGCTTCAATATAATATGTCAATATTCAGTCAGGCAATACAGAATAGACCTTCAGAATGGGCAATAAAATTAAGCGGTTCGAAATTGTCAAACTTATACTTGATTAATGATAGTATTTATCGATGAGCTTTAATAAATGTATTTTGTGTTAATTCATACTATTGGAATTAAAAGTGTTCTCAATCTGCGTGTGAATTATTCAGACAAGGATCTGATAGATGGGTTACCATTATTTAAGTATAATGTTCAAATGATACCTTTTAATTTGTGATAAGGAAATAGTTAGGGCAATGAGGATTCTTAAAAATTCGCCTAAGCCTGTCACTTCCATACAGACAATGGACAATAACAGGCTTAGGCGAATTTTTAAGAATCCTCATTGCCCTAACTATTTCCTTATCACCAAAATTAAAAGGTATCATTTGAACATTATACTTAAATAATGGTAACCCATCTATCAGATCCTTGTCTGAATAATTCACACGCAGATTGAGAACACTTTTAATTCCAATAGTATGAATTAACACAAAATCTAAACTATCCGGTTGTTCACATCGATAAATACTATCATTAATCAAGTATAAGTTTGACAATTTCGAACCGCTTAATTTTATTGCCCATTCTGAAGGTCTATTCTGTATTGCCTGACTGAATATTGACATATTATATTGAAGCGAAACAAGAATCAATATTATTTTTAAATTTATTCGTATCATATTATCACTGATTAAATATTATTTTTCTGATTTTAGCCAAGCAAGGGCATCATGACATTCCTTCTCTTCCTTAACGTTCTTTTCATCAGGAGAAACTTTTTCGAAGAAGTCAAGAATATTTTGCCTCAGTTGATAGCTTACTTGCTCAACAGGCTGCGAAGGAAGTTGCAATAACAGTTGCTTATAAGTGTCGTCCACAAGTGTATATTCACAGGGTGATATTTTCTTCCCGGTATCAAAATTAATATTATCAAGTTGCAGCGAATGATTTTCACATTTTTTCAACATCTCAGAATAATCTGACACTGTTTGGTTAAAGCTTTTTATAAAAAGATCTTCGGCCGGTTGTGTAGGTGTTTTAAATTTAAGGACGCGCGCCAGCGCTACTTTAGGAACAATCTTTATCAGCGCCGCCATTATATAAGCACCGATACCGGGCTTGTGATAATGATTTCCCCACTCTTTATGAAACTGTGCACGGCTGATTCCATAATTGAATTGCCTGCGCGTGATGCCCGGCTGTGATTTTTCAATCTCCTTTTTTTTCGAAATCCATGCTGCATTTGTCAGCATAGGTAAAAATGATTTTACTGACCATCTGAAGGTATTGATGGCCAAAGGAAGATCAGTAAAAACATCTTTCAACTTTAAACCGTATGTTAACAGAAAGGCACGCTCCAGCAATGGCTGTGCCACTTCAAACCCGATAAAATCATGATAGGATTTAGTGGCATATTTCCCCCTTGCCAACTGCACCACATCAAAACCAAATTCCATTCTGCGGTGCGCAATAGGGTCCTCAAGATATGAAATAGTATCGCCAAACTCTTTCTTATCTTTAGGGTACACCATGCCCACAGAGAGGTTCACAGCGCCGGAATGGCCATCTTTATCTGCATTATAATGCGCGACCCCGAGTGCGAAAGCAAATTCATTCAGGCCTTGCGCCCCTGATAAAAGGTTCATTACAAAATCGCCGCTACGGGCATAGTGCAGTAAATCAGTGAAAAATATATCTCCGAAAGGAAAATAACCCATATCAGGCATTATGGCGCCTCCATAAGCAAACGCATGTGCTTTAATTAAATCCTCGGGCGTAGCATCAGGAAATTGTTTCTTCAAAAGAGGAATAATATTACTATCCCATGCGGCATCTATAATTGCTTCATGGGTTAACACTCCAAAACCCGAAGCTTTGGAAAAGCCAAGCAGAAGGATGAATGCGAGAAGTATTGTACCGTTCGCATATTATTTTTAGATTAGAAATATTTTTTTTTGACAATTAACCTTTCCACTTTTTGTAGCTGGATAATTTTTATTACCTCCGCCTGCCGTGTCCATGAAAAGGGCAAATATCAAACAAGATGCGAGGAGTGTCATTCCCGAGAAAATTATGACAACAAGAAAAGATTTTAACAATTTATCGTATCTATCTTTTTTTTGGGCCTTCATTATTGTTTTTATCATCCAGAAGAAGAATTTTTTGTGTTTTCATTTTACTAAATTTTTAATATTCGATTTGTTTTTTTATTAGTTTGCCAAATAACCACCATCTATGGGATAATAACTTCCTGTTACATAAGATGCTTTTTAGAACTTAACCATATTACCATTTCAGCGACTTCACCGGCCTTTCCCAATCTGCCTATCGGATGTTTCAGGGCTAGTGATTCCTTTGATTTTACATCAATTGAATCAATAATGGCGTATCTATAAACCCGGGCGCAACGCAATTTATGCGGATCCCTTTTGTCTGAATATTCTAAAGCTGCATTTTGGGTAAGCCCAACTACACCATGTTTGGCAGCAACATATCCGCTAAAGGATGCAAAACCGACTGCCCCCAAAATAGAAGCATATTTACAATTATACCCCCGCCTTGTTTTAACATGGCCAATATTTCATATTTCATGCAATAAAAACACCCATGAGGTTAATACCAATGACTTTTTGAAATGCCCCCAAATTCATATCCGCCAGCATATTGGTTTCTCCCAATATTCCAGCATTATTAAACCAATATCAAATTCTTATAGATCCTGATAGTTCATACTATCAATTGTTCACACACGACCGCATTGCTTACATCAGTTTTAATAAAACTGGCTTCGCCCCCTTTATCTTTTATTTTAGCGGCTGTTTCATTTTCCTTTATATCCGAAACAATTACTTTGGCACCATTCGCTGCATACAAAAATGCGGCTGCCTGGCCAATACCTCATGCTGCACCGGTTATTAATGCTACTTTACCTGAAAATAATTTTTCCATTAAGTGGTTTTTATTGTTCATAAATGAAATGAATAATTACTATGCAAAGTTGGGCACATTAATTCCGGAAAAGTGTTACATAACTTTGGAAACAAATGCATCATATTCACACATTATTGAATGGTTTGCTCATGCCAATTATCGAATTTCAGATTTTTAATAAATTAGTCTCAACATTATTCATATTCAGGTAACTCAATATTACCTTTGTCTGCCGTGACTATGAAAAAGAACAAATATCAAACTAGATGTGAACAAGATCATTCCTGGAAAAATTATGACAACAAGAAAAGATTTTAATAATTTACCATATTTTTTGGTATGGGCGCTTATTATTGATTTTATCAGCCTGAATAAAAGTATTTTATTACTGATGGTATATCTGAAAACTACAATATTAAATCTCCGTCTCTGTATTTCACCTTTCTTTTTCTGCCATCATTGCCTGCAATTTCATATAATAATTCTAAAAAACCAAAAATCTTTCATTCAGCATAATAATCTACCTAATTGATGTGACTCTCGACAAATTTCATTCCAAACTTCACAGTGAGTGCTATGAAGTGTCAATAATTTTCTCATACCTTTTTAACAAATACGTAACTCAACCAAGCAACAAAAACAT
>CAVSGB010000184.1:0-18549 GCA_963726845.1 uncultured Bacteroidota bacterium
TAAATTTTTTGCTAACAACTAGTACGTATTGCTAAAAGCGGTAAAAAGCCGACAGGTTTAATTTCAATATTGGAATTTTTTATCCCGGCATCTATTTTTGCCTGGATAGATTGGAGCATTTTGCCCATTTCTTTGACCGAACCGGCTGGAATTTCAGCCATTATATGAGATCGGTTTTTGTCTTCTGTTATAAAACCGGCTTTTAATTGCTTTGCTGCATTTTCGTCCAATATCGAAACTTTATTTATTACAGGCCGCCATAAGTCGTATCCAACAACACTTTTAACAAATGGGAGAGTTGCTATTTGTTTGTTTACATCGGCCATTATTTTGAAATCATGGTTATCAAATTGTCCATGGTTTTTTTTAATAATTAAAAAATCTATAACATTTGCTGAGCCAAAATGCTTTTCAATATATTGTTCTGTCTGTCTTTGTTTATTCGATCCTTTCATAAAATTCAGCATGTTTGTGTCTGTCTTTATCGTAAAACAAACTACTATGCTTGAAATCAATATAAGGGCAAGAAAAGCAACTATCCAATATGAGAATGTTTTATTAATACTAAGATAATAACTGTTTAATAACCGGTTTAACCAATTCGAATTTAAAACCAATTCATTGAGTTTAATGAACCTGATAGTCAATGGTACCCCTACAAAGAGGAATGCAAGCAATCCAACCAAAATACCTGATGATGTCAAAACCCCATATTCTGAAATAATATGGATATTGCTTGTTGCCAATGAACCAAAACCTATTATAGTAGCAATTGCCGAAGTAATGATAGGCGGAAGTTTTTTACTTAGATAATGTTCGGTGTATAGGCTCTGCTTGGTAATGATATGAATTGCAAATGATGAAAAATTAATTAAAAATAATAACGGGACTGTAATGGTAATCATATTTATCGGGACATCGAGCCATCCAAATAATGAAAGTGCAGGAATTATAGCTAAAACCAACAGGAATAAGCAAATTAGCATATAACTTAATTTTCGAACCTGCCAAAATAACAACCCAACAACTAAAAGAAAACAAATGGCAAATAACTTTATAGAATCTTCGGAACTAAGCCGGTTAATTTCAGTGTAAATAATACTCTGACCACTTAAGTCCCTTCTAACGTATTTTGGTAAAACTTTATTGGCAACTTTTGCAAGCGAGTCGATTATTAAAGGCCGTGCTTTTAGAATATTTATATTTAACCTTACTTTTAAAAACAGCATTTCGCATAGCGAGTCTTCGGACAGGAAATATGCCTTTTCAATTTTCAAGGCATATTTATCGCCCATTAAATCATCAATATCTGAGATATTGCTTTTTGAAAAGACCGTTTCGAAATTATAAATAGATTTTCTGATGCTATCCGTAATATTTTTAAGCATTTCCATCCGCCTTTCCTTTGAGACAGTGTCGGGAAATGTCAATAAGTACATCATCATCTCATCGCTTCCAAAGTCTTTGATGAACTGATATTTCAGTTGCAACCGCTCAGAACTTTTCGGATACCAACCCTCACCATTATTGTCGAAATGAATGTTAAGTATTGGATAACTAAATACAAATAAGAATATTGTTATAAATAATAAAATTACAGGTCGTTTTGCAGCAAACTCAACATATTGTATGTACCATCTTTTAATCATTATACTGATATTATGAAAAATTCAATCGCATTAAAACAACTAAAACCTATAATCAAACACAGCCCCTGTTGGTGTTATATAAAAACTATACGACTGTTTTTGACCTGAATTGTTCATCAAATTCCGAAAGCTGGCACCTACAGTTTTGCCAATAGCATAGCCAATCAGAGCACCTGCAAAGGCATCGGAAGCCCAATGAATATTGGTCGAAACACCTATGCCTATTAATGAAGCATAAGTAAAGGCACATATTTTCACGGTCATATTATCAGGATAAAGTTCTGCCAATGTTGTGGCCATTGCAAACGCAGCTGTAGTATGACTGCTTGGCCAGCCGTTGTTAGCGCCGCCTTTTAAAAAGCCAAACCTGAAATCACCACGAATGTCATCCCCATCACTTAATTTAGTTGGCGAGCCTTTCCGGTAAATATTTTCATAGTTGTTGATATTAACCACCCATCTAAGGCAGCCTGCCCTAAAGCCAATCCGGTAATTTGCAAATCGTCACTCTTTTCAAGGCGCCCATAAATATAAGTACTTAGAGGAACAGCAAATGGCACAATCCATCCTACATATACCGCAGGATACCCAATATTGTAAATTCTTTTGTCGTTTGAAATTGATAACTGATACCAGTTCCAGTCTATATTTGTTCCCACAAGCCCGAGTGAACCAACTACTGCGCCCATATAGTTTAACCCGTAATTATATTTAAAGGAACCTACAATATTTTTGTCGAATTTATAAAAGAACTCAGTCACCGGAACCTGCCTATAATTGCTTAAACTGTCCTGTGAATAGGTATAAGAAGAGAAAAGAATGAAAATAGTAAATAATAGAAAACAGGTACTCTTCTTATAAGCCCTTTTAAAAGAAATCATACTTATATTTTTAATATTTGAATAATCTATTCTCTGAAGACAGTATTATTTATACTAAACTTAAAACAAGACTTTTTGTTCATTGTTTACAATAAAAAATTATCCATTTATATTTTTGAAATTTCCTGGTTGTTGAGGTATCAGCTATTAATTCAATATAAAGTATTGCAAAAGAAGAAGATTGTTGAATATGGATTAAGTTTATTTATTAAACAGAAAAACAGGAAAATCCAGATTAAAAATTAAGATAAATAAAATTGATCAATGCAGGTTTAAGAGGTTTTGCAAGTTTGTTTCACGCTGGCAGGTTTTGCGTTGGTTGATAAAGACGTTTTTTGCATTTTTCAACACGGTCATTTGCCTCAAAGCGTTAATCAAACATTTTAAAAAAAAACCGTAATAACATCTTTTGATAACAGAATTATGTACATATATTTGTACAAAATATTTGAGATATGATCACAACAACAATTACTGATTTTAGAAAAGATATAAAAAGATATCTTGATGACGTTAATGACAATTATGAAACCTTGATTATAAACCGTGGTAAGGATTCTGGAGTTGTCGTAATTTCATTAAATGAATATAATTCATTATACTCGACACAATATGAATTGTCTTCAAAGGTAAATGAACATAGACTTGACAGTGCTATAAGCAAGGCGAAAAAGGGACAATCTTTTCATAAAGATTTGATTGAAAAATGAAGCATAGTTTAGTGGATGAATCATGGGAGGATTATTTATACTGGCAACAGACCAATAAAAATAATTTAAAGCGGATAAATGAACTTATAAAAGATATTAAAAGGACTCCTTTTACCGGAATCGGCAAACCTGAACCATTGAAAAACAAATATAAAGGATGTTGGTTCCGCAGGATTGATGGTGAACATCGACTTATATATCAGATTAAAGGAGATGAATTGATTATTTTGAAATGTAGATTTCATTATGATTAAAAATAAAAAACGTGTGGTAATATTTAGGCAATAGTTCGGTATATTTTTAATGTGAATTTATATATAATTGATTTGGTGATATTTGGTGTTTTATGTATAGGTGGTAAGAAATTCATAATAGCCACAAAATCACAAAATCACCAAATCACCAAATCACCAAGTCACCAAATCACCAAGTCACCAAATTACACCAAAATATTTACCGAACTATTGTTTAGGTAAAAACAGTAAAATTGTATTTAAATAGTTTATCAAAATTTTATTAGAATTCTTTACTAAATATTCTTCCTAAATTATAATTATTGTTTGTATGTTTTGCACCAATGTACAAACTGAGGCTGTGTAAAAAGTCTAAAATGGGAATTCCTGCGTGGGCCACTTCTTTTAGTTTCTTTTCAATTGGTTTTTGTGCGGTAAGGTGAAATGGATTGCCATCTACGTATATAGCTTTGTATGGTTTGGTTGGACAAGCAAATTCGCAGGCGCCACACCCAATGCAAATATTTACTTCGATTTCAGGAATTGTAAGCGAACCCTTGTATGGTATGCTATGCACAGCTTTTGTCGGGCAATGTTCTGAACATGCGCCACAAGCCGTTTCATCGGCATATACAACGCAGTTTTCTTTCAGAAAATTTACTTTCCCGGTTCTGGACAGTTTTCTTATGTTCGACATTAATCGGATATATCGCACCATTTGGGCAAACTTCACTGCATTTTGTACACTCGTAATTGCAGAAACTGTGATCATAATCCATGTGCGGTTGCATCAAATTGGTCGTCCCATATTGCCCGAATGAAGGCTGGAGAACCTGTGTGGGACATTCGCTGACACAAAGCTGACAGGCAGTACAATGTTTTGTGAAATTTGCAATGCTATATGAACCAGGCGGTGATACGGGAAATTTTTTCTTATAAGAAGTTTTCCCGGACTTGACAACCTTTTCAACTGAAGCAAAAGTTTTTAAAGCCATTAGTTGGACACCGGCAATCAAAAGCAATGTATTTCCAATAAATTTTCTCCTGTCGTTGTGTAATGCTGCCATTGAAAATATATTGGGGGGATTATTTGGTTCAATGTTGATTTCAGCAAAAGCCATAACAGTTTTTTGATCCAATGGATCTGCATTATTGGCAACTTTGGAAATTGTTTTCAATCTCTCAAAATTTATACTTGATTCAGGACAAATATTAATGCAGTTGTAACATCCAACACACCTGTCGAAATCGACTTGCTTTGTTTTAACGTTGATACATTCCGATTTACAAACTGTAGAACATTTTCCACAACGCGAACAAGCTATTTGATCAATTTTTATTTTAAAAATCGAAAGTTTCGAAATTAATGAAAGCACAGAACCCACAGGACAAATAGTATTACAAAATAACCTGCCCCTGTACCCTGCCATAATTGTAATTGTAGTTAGGAATATAAACGGATATACCGGGCACTCCCAATGAAAAGTCTTAATCCCGACCGGCGAAAACGAATAAATCCGGGCTTTCTCGAACAAATTCGACAACCCATCATTGACAAGAATTGCCAACGGCCTGAATAACTGGGACCATATTTTACCAAAATTGCTGTAAGGGTCGAGAAGGTTTAGAAGAAATATGCTTCCTGTAAAAAGAGAAATGACCACAAGAGCAAGCAAACCAAAACGAAGATAATTTTTGGGTTTGGAATATCGGTAAATTTTTCTCTTCCTGAAATACATGCCAATCCTTGAAATCACATCCTGAAAAATTCCCAACGGGCAAAACACTGAACAATATGCCCTTCCAATAATAACTGTAAGAAGGACAACAAAAATGAACCCACCAACAGTAATTGAAAAGATGGAAAGAAACCTCAAAACTGACGGGACAAACTGAAAAAATGTTACACCTTCCCGAAAAGCATGGCCAGGCATTATTGCAGGAATTCCAAGAAATAAAAGGATAAATATTAAGAGGAAAATTAAGGCAATAAAAATCCTTACAAATCTGAGTTTGCCGAACATTTATGCAATTTTAATCCTGTTAATTTTTAATTTATCTAAATCAATTCTTCCAACACCCATTTCGGCTGCAATACGGATATGATCGATAGATTTTGGGTCAACACCAAAAAGCTTTGCAGCGGCGGCATCAGCTGCAACGATATCTTCGGAAATTATTAATGTTTTCATTTCTATTGAATCGGCAACAGAAACACCTCTTGGCCGATTTTTCTTCATTACCCTGTAAGCATCAACAACATTAAGTGTAGGTTTGCGATATGTTGCAAAGTCGGCAATACACTGGTGCAGGTCGTGCCTATGCCAAAATCTGCGGTCCCAGACTACTGCCCATCAGGTTTTTCATTGAAATGGTGAGCGATGCACCTTCATGGTTTTTAAGTATTGGTACATTTATAAAAACATCGGCGCCAAGAATAAGCTCATGCTCTTTCGCATCCTTCAGGTTTTTTCCTTTGGGTATGGAAACCGGATGGAAGTACGATTCACTGTTCCCGGGGGCAATCTTGCCTCCTGCATCTTTTACAGCTTTCTCAATGCCACTGTTGGCATAACATTTTTGCCAGTCATCGCAGGTAAAATCGAATACAACTACTTCTTTAGCCCCGGCTTGCAGGCAGTGTTCCACTATTCGTTTTACAAGAAGCGGATTGGTGTCAGCAGCTTTTTCGGGCGTTGAGTCCCAACCGATATTTGGTTTAATAACAACTTTCTGGTTCTTTTTAACGTATTTCGAAATGCCGCCAATTGCAGCAATAGCTTTGTCAAACATAACATCGGGTTCTCCCCCCATCACGGCTGTAAGGTCGTAACCACCTTCGCTTAATCCCAGTTTCCCCGAACCTGCTGCCAGCAGTTCTTCTGTATTGGTCATTGCAAGCCCGGTCCCGGCCAATAAGCCTGCGCCCAGTGTTTTTGTCAAAAAATCCCTGCGTTCCATAGTATAAAGTATTAAAGATTTGTTCGATATTTTATGCGTAAATTTCAATCAAAATACTTACATTTTCAACTTCATTTTCGTTAATTGCTTGTTAATACTCTTTATATTGAAACAATCTAAATTAATTAAGGTTTATTTGCATCTTTAAGCTAAAATAAAATGAAAGGAATTCTTTATTATGACTGCTTTGCAGGAATCAGTGGCGACATGAACCTGGCTGCATTGGTCGATTTAGGGGTTGACCGGAAATATCTGGTTGACGAACTTAAGAAGTTAGGGCTTCAGGGATACGAGCTGGTTTTTAAAAGTGATATACGCCGCGGTATAAGCGGAACACGTGCCGATGTAAATATTAAAGAACGTACCGACCATTCCCATTCGGTACTGCAAATGCAACCACATGTGCATGCTCATGAGCACAGAGGTTTTAGTGATATAAGGACGTTGATTGAAAATTCCGCAATTTCAGATTTTGCAAAAAAAAATTCGATTGCTATTTTTCAAAAGCTTGCTGAAGCCGAAGGGAAAATCCATAATTTACCAGTTGACAAAGTTCAGTTTCATGAAGTCGGTGCAGTTGATTCAATTGTAGATATTGTCGGGGCTACGATATGTATTGATTTTTTAAAACCTGTAAAAATAATTGCTTCCCGGATTGAATTGGGAAGCGGCATGGTCAAATGCGCCCACGGTACATATCCTGTCCCGGCGCCTGCTACGCTCGAGGTATTAAAAGGAATACCGGTAAAATCGGGAACTGTCCCATTCGAAGCAACAACCCCGACCGGAGCTGCAATTCTTGCAACAATCGTTGATGAATTTGTTGAAAATCCAAACTTTATTGTTGAAAAAACTAATTATGGCATTGGCCATAAAGATTCCGACATACCAAATGTTTTAAGGGTTTCATGGTGTTCAGCCGAAACAACAAAATTCAAAACCGAAGCATCTGTGATAATTGAATGTAATATCGACGACATGAACCCCGAAGCATTCGATTATTTGATGGAAAAACTTTTTAGCAATGGCGCAGATGACGTGTATTTTACCCCGATAATAATGAAAAAATCACGACCTGCAATTATTATTTCCGTCATGTGCAAACCTCAACTGAATGATAAACTATTATCGATTATTTTAAGCGAGACATCGACAATTGGCGCACGAACTTACGAAGTCACCAAACATATCCTTGACAGGGAAATTTTAGAGATTAATACCAGCATTGGAAAAGTAAAGATTAAAAAGTCCTGGTTTGGCAACGATATCATTAAATATAAGCCTGAATATGAAGATTGCAGCCGCATCGCGAAAGAGTTGAACCTGCCGTTTATTGAAGTATTAAATATCATCAACAGGGAAATTGAAAAATAAAATTGGAATGACAGTACTGCATTTAGGGAAAAAGTAGCTATTTTAGCTCATTGTTATAAAGATCAAAATTACTAACCTAACAATATAAAAATTATGGGAAAAGGTGATACAAAAACAAGGAGGGGAAAACTCTTTCAGGGTTCATTCGGCGTTAGAAGGCCTAAACACAAAAAGAAGGTTGTAACCAAGCCAGTGAGTATTGCTCCTGTTGAAGAACCACCGGTAGTTGTTGTTCAGGCAGAAGAAAAGAAACCTAAAAAAACAACGAAGAAAAAAGCAGATGCTGCATAAAAACAGTAGTTTCCCGCAATAAAAGCGGGTTTTTTAATTAATTAATAATATTGTCCCCGGTAGAAATAAAAATTTTCCCTCCAAGATGATGGATCGTTTTTCCGGCTTCGGCTTCTGACAACAACCTCATATTGTAAGCTTCCCTATCGGCCTTTGAAGAAAGCACCTCTCCGAAAACAAGGCTTACACTGCAATCGGTAATTATATTGTAAACCCTGCATTCGATATATCCAATACAGTCTTCGGGAAAAAGACAATTTATATTTTCGGGCTGAAATGTTTGAATGTTGAATTTAGAAAATTTATCGTTGTCACGGCCGGAGCAGCTTCCGACTTCTTTAACCAATATTAATTGTGAAACATGAGGCACGGAAATACCAAATTGCCTTGTTTCACTTATATTTTTAAAAGTCTGGTGATCGCTGTCGCAAACAAAAAGTAACCGGGTAACCGGGTCATAATCAACCGGGCATTGCCAGGCAATTGGAGCTATATCATATTTTCCATTTGCACTTACGGTACTTATTAAAATCATTGCCCCGGAATTAAGCAACTGGTATGCTTTTGCATTCGATAGTCTGATATAATCTTTCATTTTTAAAATTTGTGTTTTAAATAGAATCTGAAGCCTGAAGCCAATATCATAACCAATTGCAAATTTGAGATTTTTTTTGTCACTTTTTATATAAATTTCTTAACTGTTGCAAAATGCTGTCAAATGGCAATAAAATTTTTGGTGACGCGCCTAACCGGTTGATAAACCTTTGAGGTTTTAAAAACCTCAAAGGTTTTGCTGAAATATTACGGTAAGCCTGTTGATAATTACAAATAATCTATATTTATTATAGAACCTTAAATCCGCAGGTTTGAGATTAATTGGCTGAAAGTCACGGGGTGACTAAAAAAAATTCATTCATTTAAATTATTGAACTTTAATAAGTCACCCCGTGACTTGCGGATTTTAGGTAGAAGAATAAAATTATTCTGCAACAAGACCAGTATATTCAATGATAAATTAGAAAGGCCATGCAATAAAAACTGATGGTGCCGGTATTGACAAGGGTTACTTTTTAACATTTTTGCAATTAATAAAAAATACAATTAACCTGTTAAAAATTAACTGCCAGGTTATATATTTGTATAACATTAGAAACTTATGATTATGAATTTTAGAACATAGCGTAAAAAGAATAATAAAAAGCATCAGCTTTTATTTTGGTTCTTGAAAACTGGTAATTTTCTCAATACTCCAAAAATAATAAGTGAAACGCTCACGCCACGGCGTGGGCACAACTTATTTGGAGTGTGGGTATACCAGTACCTCAAGAACAGATATAGCTGTTGTCCCACGCTTTTTTTTTGTTTCTAATGTGGCCGAAGGGACAGGCCAGCAAACTAACCAATATGAACGCCAAAGATTATTTAAGCAGGTTAAAGCAAATCGACAGCCTTATAAGAAACAGGGCAACAGGATGCCCTGAACAGTTTGCCGGAAAGCTCTGTATGTCGAAAAGAAGGTTGTATACTTACATAAACGAACTTAAAAAAATCGGGCTGCCAATAACATATTGCCGGGATTTGAAAAGTTATATTTATACAACAGAAGGCCGGTTTGTGGCGGATTTTATAATAAAGGCAAATGAAGTTGAAAGGGTTTTAAACACAGATTGAAACATACTTACAGCTAATTTAACATACTTTAACATGGGTGTTGTGTAATGACACTGCAGTGAAATGCCACTTCACCAAAATGATTTTACTTTGACCCCTGATTAAGGGAAAGTTTTTGTAATTTTCATTTCTCTTAAACTTAAAGCTATGAAAACAAAACTTTTCTTCCTTTTATTTATTGTCCTTGCACTATTACAAAACTCCCTCGCACACACCACCTATAAACCTATGTTGGTAAAAGGCAATCAATGGAACGTGTTGCATTATTGCTATGATTTTAACCTAACTCAGGTTTTAGAAATCTCAACTGATACGGTTATAAACAATATCAAGTATAGCAAAATTATTTCTGCTTATGATTCGTTATCGAGCAATTGGAGCCTGGCAGGGTATATGAGGGAAGATACTTTGGCACAAACTGTTTATTACAGGTCTTTTAAACCCAAATGCAACAGATATGCTATACTATAGTTTTAATGTTAAAGTAAATGATAGTATAATCTTGTCGGTTTCTACAAATTCTGCTACTGTAGATACATTATATAACCAGGTAAAAAAAATAGATTCAGTTAAAATAGGTGAAATATATTACAAAAGGGTTTTTGTTGATTGTCCAGCTTATTCTCCATTTTTTCTTATCAAACATGTATGGATCGAAGGTATTGGCGGAATGGAGGGCATTATATCGAGTTCTTACCCTCCGGCAGATTTTATTACTACTCTCCAGTTGCTTTGTCTTTCCAATAAAGATTCATTGGTGTACAACCCTGATACTGGTATATACAACAATTGTTTTTATTGGAATCATTCAGCCTATACCTATCATCCGTTTCCAACTAAAAATACTGTATGGATGGAATATTATTACCCAGTAAGCGGATATGGAAATCAAAAACCTCATTCCCATTGTTTTGCGCTTAAAAATACCGACACTACAATTAACGGGAACCTTTACCATAAGATGTACCATTCCACAGATACTATTTTCCCCGAAGATAGCCTTTGTGGCGCTATTCGCGAAGTAAACAAGCAGGTCTTTTATTATTCTTTCCGGCAATTAAATTATTACAATATGGAATTACAACCAGATTCGGAGGTAATGATATATGATTTCTCAGTAGATTTGGGAGATATCGTTTGGAGCAAGCTTCATCCAGTTACTTGGTTAACTGGTGAATGTCAGGTTGACAGTGTAGACAGTATATTAATTGGATTGGATTACAGAAGGAGATATATCTTTGGAACAATATATTTTTTTAAGACTATTATGCTTTGGGCTCAATGGGTCGAGGGGATTGGCAGTTTAAGGGGTGTATTTTATAAAACAGGCGATTATTTAGACAATGGGCTATGGAATGATTTGGTTTGTTTTTGGCAGGATGGCAAACTTTTATACCACAATAGTCAATATTCCCAGTGTTTTTATGCAAGTGTAAGCGTTGGTACAAAATACCTTGATGAAATAAGTATTTACCCAAACCCGGCAACAAAAACCGCATACATTAAAACTGGGAACGGGCAATATAAGGTTATTGAGCTATACAATGCCTACGGTATAATGGTCGGTCAATATATTATGAATAGGGCAGACGATTTTTCAATCAATGTGGAAGGTTTTGCGCCTGGGTTTTATTTAATGGTTTTTAAGGGGAGCGGAATACCCCTCAAAGTAGTAAAGTTTGTAATAAAATAAGCTAAAAATATACTAAGGCCTTAGCTATTTATATTTATTAATTCAATGTTTAACAATTTAATTTTAACTGATATGAAAGAAAACAAATTTCTGTCGGGATGGATAGTTATGGCCATTGCATTTGTCCTACCATATACTGTAACAGGCCAGATTAGCAAAAGCTTGTCATACAGCATGGACAGTATCAGGCGCACAACCGTTTACAAGCGCGGTGCTGGTTACGAACAAGTACAAATGTCAGGGGCTTTCCGTTCCTATGATGCAGGCGAACCTGATTTACCTGTTTTTTATTACAAATTTTATGTGCCCAAAGGCAAAAAAGTAACCGGGGCAACTTTCACGGGTACTGGACAATCGGAGGTACAATTAAATGCCGATTTATTGCCTGCACAACATCCAGTAAGAATATCGAGGATTGGTATTGATACTGCTTTCGATGTCCCTGATCCTACTGTTTATGGGAAAGACGCTAATTTTCCAGAAAATCAGGCTAAAGTTTTGCGCTCCGATTTTGTTGATTACGATATGGAAATAGTTACAGTTGCCTTATTTCCTATGCAATACAATCCGAAGCATCAAAAAATATCGTTGGCTACCGGAGGAACGCTTAACCTCACATTATCACCAACCTTGACTATGAACCCGGTATCGGCAGGTTTAAGCGGCGACAACATCCAAAGCCCTGAAATGACAGCCATGGTGAAAACATTGGTACAAAATCCACAGGATGTGCCAGCCACCACGATTAACATATCAAAAACGCCTCAAACAAACAGTTTGAAGTTTGCCCAGCAACATGGTTGGAACCATTTTACGAATACACTGTAATAACATCGAGGGCATTAATGCCGGCTTTTAACCAATTCATATCATGGAAAAGAAGAAAAGGACTGAATGCGGGTGTTGTTTGTAAGGAAGATATATGTGCAGATCAAATGGCTGCAAATGGTGACACAAGATCACAGATAAACGACAGCGCTGGAAAACTCAGGCAATACCTGAGGGCAGTCTATACAAGTAATAAAAGCAATGGTATAGGCTCCACGTATGTTTTATTGGGGGGTGATTATTCCATAGTACCGGTTCGGTATGGCTGTGGTGCCGAAAATACTTGGACAACCTTTACTCCGAATGACTCAAAAATACCCAGTGATTTGTATTATTCTGATTTATATGGAAACTGGAATGTAGATAAGGATACATTTTATGGTGAATTTACTGGTATAATTATGGCAAATATGGTTTATGGCGATAGTGTTGATTATGGGCCTGAAATATTTGTAGGCCGTTTATTGTGCACCAGTGCGCAAGAAGTAAATACATGGACGGCTAAAGAATTGCTATATGAACAAAACCCTGGTAATGGTGATTATTCTTACCTTGCAAAATCGCTTTTTACCGAGGCTGACAGTGTTGGTTATATGGATTTCTCTGCATTGCCTACTATGTTAATTTCATATGGTTATGATAAGTTGTCAGAAAGTCCTTATGATTTAGCCCCTGCCCCCACTGCCCCAACAGGTAGTACTGTAATAAACAAGCTTAATACTCATTATGGTTTTTGCAGCTTCTCTAACCATGGCCTACCAGATGCTACAGGCCTTCAATTAGCAAGTAAAGGAGATAATCAAGGTTGGGTATATGGTATTAGGTCATTTGACTCTTATGATGCAGAACCCAATAATGGTTTTGATGACCTTACCAATTATAACTATCCCACTATTGCATACAGTGCAAGTTGCGACAATATGCCTTTTGACACTTATTTGACACCTAAAGGCCAAAGAAACCTTGGTGCAGCTTTTACAGTATTGAATAATGGCGGTGGCCCAGCATATCTGGGTAATACAAGATGGCTGGATTACGTTTGCAACGGATTTGGAAACTAGTTTTTTTAAGAGTATATCTAACTCTCCACAATTGGGAAAAGCAGAAGGAAATTCAAAAATCGGCGGAGTAGGAGGTCCGAGTTTAGAAAGTCAATGGTCAGTCCTTGCCCATAACCTGCTGGGCGACCCTGAAATGCAAATGTGGGCAATGAGCCCAATTCCAAGTTTTGGTAAAGTAAGTAGTTCAATCAATAATAAAACAGTAACAGTTACTATTGATACAATTGCTGACCGTATTTGCTTAATAAGCGCTTTGAATACCGGTTGCGATTCGGTTGCATTAAATTCCAAAACTGCAATTTTCCATAATGTGACCCAACCTTATTATTTAACTATAACCAAATTAAATCATTGCCCTACATTAATTAGGTATCCGGTAACTAACGCATATATTCAAAACGACACGCTTAAAAACACAGCCTATCTCGATTGGAAGTCAAGTTCGAATTACAATATATTGGCAGGTAATAATGTCGATGTCACACAAACTCCTGGCAATGTAGTTATCCAAAGCGGGGCAAATGTAACATTCGATGCAACGGGCAATATACTTCTCAGTAATGGTTTCCAGGTTCAATTAGGCGCCTCCTTTTTAGCAAAATAAATTATTCACATTTAAAACTTAATACATCATGAAAACAAAATTAATATTTATAACATTTGTATCCATTTTAACATGCTTTTGTCTAAATGCCCAAATTCAGGTTTTTAGCGCCGGTCAAACTACTGTAGGCGGTACAACTGCCCCTCCTTCTGGCTACTTTGCGCACCTTTATGGGTTAAGGTCATTGATTGGGGCATATCCTACATATTCTTCAATCACTATTCAAAGTTCCAGTAGCGATCCCCGTATTTGGAGTAGCTCAGGTGTTATAGTATTTTATAATTCTAATACATCAACGTTTAACAATATCCAAGTTCTTAATTGTGCCCAATATTCTGATTCTAATGGTAAAACCAACATCAAGCCTTTGTCAAATTGCTTAAATGATGTTAGAAAACTGCAAGGGGTATCTTATAACTGGAAAAATAATGCTGTAAACCCAAAATTAACCAAAACAACGCCTGATCAATTGCAATATGGCCTTATTGCACAAGATGTCGAAAAAGTCGTCCCGGATTTGGTTACAACAATCGATAGCAGCAAAGGTAAATTACTCACATACTCAGGGCTTATCCCTATTCTTATTGAAGCTATTAAAGAACAGCAATTGCAAATAGATTCATTAAAACAACTTGTAAATAAAAAGGGGACAAGTTCTTTAAAAAGTGCTGAAATATCAACTGAAGTGGATGCTGCAACTATTATTGAAAAGGCTGCTTTGGCACAAAATGCCCCAAACCCTTTCAGTGTTGCCACGACCATAAATTACTATCTGCCAGAAACGGTCAGGCAGGCAACAATTAATATTTACGACCTGACCGGGATCCAGATCAAATCAATTCCTGTTTCTTTAAAAGGGAATGGTTCAATTACTATAAACGGTTACGAGCTCCGCCCGGGGATTTTCATTTACAACCTCATAACTGACGGGCAGGAAGTAGCATCAAAGCGTATGGTGCTGACGCAATAACCCGGTTAAAAGAGGTTGTCTTTAGCAGGCAGCCTCTTTTATTAAAATGTCAGCGTAAAAACCGTCTCTTTTTCAGGTATCGATTGGGCTGTAATGGAGCCATTGTGCAGCCTCAGGATTTGCTTCGATAAACTTAACCCAATGCCCGAACCATTTGGTTTTGTAGTAAAGAACGGGATGAAAATTTTATCTATTACTTCTTTCAAAATACCCATGCCATTATCAATAACCTGGATAGTCAACCGCCCGCGCTTGTTGTTAAAAGCTTTAACCGTAATAGTTGCATTGGGTATATTCTCAAGCGCATGGATTGAGTTTTTGATAAGGTTAATCAGCACCTGTTCGATTAATTGTTCATCGGCGAATAGTTCCAAATCCTGTGGCTCGATATTGACAATACATTTAATATTATTTCTCTTAATTTCTTCCTCTACCAGCATGTGTATATTATTCATCAAATCTGCAACACGTGTGATTTTAAAATTTGGTTTCGGTATGCGAGTCAGGTTGCGGTAAGTGTTTACAAAATGCAGTAACCCGGTGCTGCGTTTATTAATGGTTTGAAGCGCCAGCTTAATTTCATCAACTGATTCTTTGTCGAGTTTTGCAAGCCCGTTTTCTGTTTTGGTCGTGCTTGTACCTTGCAGCATCAGTTCAATTGTTGAAGAAAGCGAAGCAATAGGCGCAATAGAATTCATAATTTCGTGGGTAAGCACACGGATGAGCTTCTGCCAGGCTTCTGTTTCCTGCTCTTCCAAGACATTTTGAATATTCGAAATGGTTGCGATAATGATAAGCTTGTCTTTTATTTTTAATTCCGATGCATTAATTGCCAATTGCAGGATATCGTCCTCATCCTGAACTTTTACCAGATAATTGTGCCCGGGTTTAATTTCAAGCAAGGTCCTTACAAGCTCTTTACTTAAAGGTTCCAGGGACTTAATATTTTTAAGCGATGAAACCTGGAACAGTTTTTTTGCCTGTTTATTAATCAGCTCAACCGTTCCATCCGGCAAATAAGCAATAAGGCTTATTTCAATGTTTTGAACAATACTTTGCAGATAATGATAATGTTCTTCCTTTTCAGAACGTACTTTTTGAAAATCCTTAATAACATGGTTAAACGCTTCACTTAATTCATCGAAGGAGGCACCCATTCCTTCGGACCTGAAAGTGCGGTTGAACTCGGCAAAGCGGATCGATTCTAAAAAATTGGCAAGGTCGCGGTTTGTTTTTTCAACATATTTAATCAGCGATACGATCTGGTATAATACAATTGCCCATGCAATAACGGGCACCAGATAAAATTTGGTTTGCATTGCATACAAGGCCAGGAATGCCGTCGCCAGCAACCCGATGATCCTGACTATAACCTGGAACCTGAATTTTTTATAAACCATATTTTTCCATCCTTCTATAGAGTGAAGTCCGCGTCAATCCTAAATCTTTTGCAGCAAGAGAAATATTTCCCTGGTATTGTTTTAAAACCTTTTCTATAACCTGCTTTTCAATATCATCTAAGTTATACGATTCAAATTCCATTTCACTTGTTTGCCGTGTTTGGTTCACAAACATAAAATCGTCGGGTTCCAGGTAGTTATTTTCACTAAGTATCACAGCTCTTTCAAGTGCATGTTGCAGTTCACGGACATTTCCCGGCCAGTTATATTGGTTAAGTTTTTTAAGTGCAACGCTGCTGATACCTTTAACCGGTTTTTTATATTTTTTCAGATATATTTTCAGAAAATGATCTGAAAGCAAAGCGATGTCGCCCTCCCGGTCGCGCAAAGGAGGCAAATGTATTTCTACGGTATTGACACGGTAAAGCAAATCCTGACGAAATAGGTTTTCAGCAACATTTTTATGGATATCGAGATTGGTTGCACAAATAAGGCGCACATCTATTGCTGTTGGCTTTATGGCGCCTACACGGATCACCTCGCGGCGTTCGAGAACCGTGAGTAATTTTGCCTGAAGGGGCAACGATAAGTTCCCGATTTCATCAAGGAAAAGGGTACCTTTCGATGCAATTTCGAACCTGCCTTGTTTCTGTGCTTTTGCATCGGTAAACGATCCTTTTTCGTGCCCGAACAATTCGCTTTCGAAAAGGGTTTCAGTAATAGAACCCAAATCGACGCTAATAAAGACTTCGTCTTTACGGGGCGAATTACGGTGCAAGGCGCGTGCTACAAGCTCCTTGCCAGTGCCGTTTTCGCCAAGGATCAAAACGTTGGCATCAGTTTTAGCTACCTTTTGGATAATTGAAAATACCGATTGCATTTGCGCAGAATTGCCGACAAACTCGTTAAACGGTTGATCGAGTGCAGCGCTTAACTCTTTTTGTTTCGACCTTAAGGTTGAATTTTCAATTCTCGATCGTCTCAGCTTAACACTGGATGAAATTGTAGCAAGTAGTTTTTCGTTTTGCCAGGGTTTCAATACAAAGTCGGTCGCCCCGGCTTTAATAGCCCTGACAGCCTTTTCAGCATCACCATAAGCGGTAATAAAAACTACAACAGCATCCTGGTCAATTTCAAGGATCTTCTCGAGCCAATAAAACCCCTCCTGTCCGCTAATTGCATCCTTTGTAAAATTCATATCCAGAAGGATTACATCGAACATTTCTTTCTTCATCAATTCAGGAATGGCTTCCGGATTGCTGTTGGTCTCAATTATTTCAACATGCTGCTTAAGCAACAATTTTAATGCAAACAGAATATCAGCATTGTCATCAATGGCCAGGACTTTTCCGTATTTGGTTGTCATAATTCAATTGTTAGTAAAACGATTCCGGGTATTAGGTATTGGTTATTGGTTTTTAGTTATTAAGTTTAAAGTAATCGGATTCGGGAAACAACAATATAGAATATAAATCGCCGGGTCGAATAAAATACATTTTGCATATCTTCTCATTATTAAATTTTTAAATTAGAACATTAGCATATTAGCACATTAGCACATTGGTCAAATGATATCCGGTTTCCATTTGTAAAAATAAACAATTATTCGAAATGTCCGCTTTCGTACATTAACTTGTTGCATTAACGGACAGTTTAAACGTTTTCGATTTTATGTTAAAAATATTTATATGTTTGAAATAATGAAATTTAATAATTGTGGCATAATGTATGGTAAATAATTGGCAAAATTGTTTTCATGAGTGGAATGGACAGGAAAATAGAGAAGAAAGGATTTTTTAACCGCAAGAATATATTAATAGGTTCAGGGATACTTGTATTCCTTGCATTTCTGGCAGCTCTTATTTTTAGCGACAAGAGTTCAAAACTCAACGTTGAAGAAGATAAAATAAGTATTGAAGCTGTGATCTGCGAGTTGGGAATGATGTACAGCGTCCCGTCGGTGCCGCGGACTGAGGTCTTGCGCAGGCTCATCGCCTCCACGGTTCCCACCGCTCCGGCCAGCCGCACCGTGTCCCCCACGTTGAACTGGTCCTCGATCAGAATCAGCATGCCGTTCAGTACATCGCGCACGATATTCTGTGCCGCCAGGCCGATGGCCACTCCGGCAATTCCCGCCGAAGCCAGCAGCGGGGCAAGATTGACTCCCACGGCGGCCAGAAACTGCAAGCCGACGACCACGCCGATAACGGCCAGCCCAGTTGT
>CAVSGB010000185.1:0-15470 GCA_963726845.1 uncultured Bacteroidota bacterium
TGGTTTAGTTTGTACAACCATGAAGGTTTCATGATAATATAATTAGATTAAACATTTAATATTCTTATAGTTGATTCTCATGAACCCCGCAGGGTTCACAGAAGGTAAACACTCATGTTATATTTGCTTTGCAAAGCCCTTCGGGGTTCATATCCTTGTTGTGAACGCAAGTGCATGGATGGTTCATATTGTAAAACATTTTTCTTGTTCAATCTTTAGTTGATTTGACTTATATTTGAAAATACAATAAAGGAACTTATACTTTTAGTATGAAACACCCAAAAATAATATTAGCTGGTTCATTAACAGCCTTGGTGATTCTGATAGCTTCGGCTTTCTTTCTGATTAATTCATACAAAACAGGAATTGTAATAACATACCCTTTTAATAATGCTGTTTTTCCACCGGAATTTCCACCTCCCTCATTCGAATGGGCAGATAATGACTCGAATAATACTAAATGGCAGATAATGTTAAATTCAGGAAATAAAAATTATTTAATAAAATATACAACAGGCAAACCTTCATGGACACCTGAAATCAAGGAATGGGACAGTTTGAAATTACTTTCATGGCACCGTGAGATTAAATTTTCAATAAAAAGGTTAAATGGTAATCAACATGTGGAAAGCATTAAAATACTAATTAGTAAAGATTCTGTTAATGCTCCGATATTGTACAGGCAAATGCCTATACCATTTGTTTTTGCTGAAAAAAAACTTGATTCTATGAGTTTTATGCTCATCAACCTGGGCAGTGACAAACCTCCGCATTATGCGATGAAAGGATTTATGGTTTGCGGTAATTGTCATTCTTTTACAAGTGACGGGAGTACTATTGGGCTTGATCTGGATGCAGGAAGAAGGGATAAAGGGGGTTATTTTATTTCCCAAATAAATGATACTGTCACTTTCTCGTTAAACAATTATATGTCGTGGGCCAGGCTTAGTAAAGGAAAGACTTTTGGCCTGTTTTCCAAATTGTCCCCTGATGGAAGATATGTTGTTACAACAATTAAGGACAGGGTACTAAGTAAGAATTTTCCCTTTGATCCTTCTCATATTGCTTTTTCTCAACTATTTTTCCCGGTTAACGGACATTTGGCAATATTTGACCGCAAATTGCGTAAGATTTATGAATTGCCAGGCGCAAATTTGAATGAATATGTTCAAAGCAATGCAACCTGGACGCCCGATGGAAAAAACATTGTTTTTGCAAGGGCAAAAGCGCTTCCAAAAATTAGTGGCACAAACGAAGTCAGTATTGATGACGAAAAGCTTATTGAAAATTTTGTAGAACGAAAGCAATCGTTCAAATATGATTTATATATAATTCCTTTTAATAATGGTAAAGGCGGAAAAGCCGAACCAATTAATGGGGCTTCTGCAAACGATAAAAGCAACTATTTCCCAGCAGTCTCTCCTGACGGGAAATGGCTTGTTTATTGCCAGGCTGATAATTTCATGCTATTGCAACCCGACAGCAGGTTATTTATCGTCCCTTTAAAAGGGGGTAAAGCACGTGAACTTGAAAGCAATTTGCCACTCATGAATTCGTGGCATTCCTGGTTCTCCTAATAGCAAATGGATTGTTTTTTCATCAAAAGGGTTAAGCATTTATACTGACTTATTTCTTACACATATTGACAACGATGGTAATGCTTCAGTTCCAGTTTTGGTTGATAAGGCCAGGAAATTTCGAAAAGTTGCAAATTATCCTGAATTTGTTAACCGAAGCCCTGCAAAAATATTTGATATGGAATACGATTATGTTGAGCTGGCTCATATTGAAATTGCACTTAATAATGGTGATAAAAAGAAAGCAAAGCTTTTGTTTTACAAGTTTGTAGAACAAAACCCGATATTATTTGCTGATGACTATTATATGTTAAGTCGTTATTTGTCTAAAATGGGGCTTCCTGAAGAAGCAAAAAAATATCAAAAGATAGCAAACGGCTTCTAACATCTTTTCATCTTCAATTACAATCCGGATTGCACAGAATTTAATAATTCCATTTCCTGGGAAGTAATTGAACCTTTATTTTTTTTGCTTTTGAGGATTTTTATAATTTGAAGGTTATCAAGTCTGGCTTCTTCAGGCCTTCCCAACATTTTTTTTAGTTTAGCCCGGTTAAATAAGGCATCATAGTTAGCAGGGTTTATTTCAACAGTTTTGTCAAGTTGCTTCATTGCCATGTCTAATTCATTTAAATTTAAATAGGCAATCGCTTCATTGTTAAAAAATTCTTCTTCTTCAGGATAATTTTGTATCAAGGTTTCATAAGTTGCTATAACATCAGTCCATTGTTGATTAGAAAGAAGAATTTTAGTTTTTTGTTTAAGGGCTTCATAGTTTATCGGGAAAATTTCCAGGATTTTGTTATATACAACCAGCGCCTCTGAAGAATTTTCCAGTAAGTTAAGCTGTTGGGCTTTATCGAACAAAAGATTTATATCTTCCTGATTTTTAGAATACTCGTTGGTGATTATTTCCAGCGCCTTATTAAAATCGTTTAGCGCCAGGTTTTTCTCGCCTGACTTCAGGTAATAGTTAGCCCGGAACTGATAATATTTGTAATTGTCCGGATCATTCGAAATCATTTTGTCCAAATCTTTTTTGGCCTTATAAAAGTCCTTTTTCTCAATATAAATTCCCGCTCTGGAAGCCAATAAATCGTAATCGTAAGGATGTTCAATTATAAGTTGATTGTAAATACTTAAAGCCTTATCGTTCAATCCCAATGATGAATAGGTTCCTGCAATAAGGCTGTTTATTTGATATGTATTGGCTGGTACGAGTTTTATCATTTTTTCGTAATAGGGAAAAGATTTTTGAAACTGTTTGGTTTTTCTTAAAAGAGATGTAATAAACTCGTAAGTTTGATAACTGTCAGGATATTTTCGAAGTATTTCCTGAGCTTTATCTAATGCAAGGGCATCTTTACCAAAGTTGGAATAGACGGTTGCCTGAAGCAGCATAATATTTTCTTCTTCTTTTTTATTTTTTGGCTTCATTTTCGCCGCTAACTCCAATACTTTGCTTTTATCTCGAATATCGGTTTTTGAATCGGCTTGAAGAAGTTTAGAGTCCAAAATAATTCTTGAGAAATATGCTTCAAGGTAATTGCTGTCAATTTCTATAGCTTTTTGCAAACTGTTCCAGGCGCGTTTAAAAAATTTGTTAGTAAGCTCATCAGAAGCTATGGCCGTATATGACGGGGCTGTTTGAGAAAAAGCATCCTTGATTTTATTGAAATTTTCAAATTTTCCGGGATAAAATTCCGGTATATTTGCTGCACGCGTATCGAACATAAGATTCTCTAATAAGACTGGAGGAGAATCATTTCCATTGTCGTCAATATGGGTAAGATAAAGTTGAGTGTAAATTCCTCTGTGTTTTGAAGAAAATACAAGCCATTTGCTATTAGGTGACCAGGAGTGCCAGGAATTCATGCTGTCCAAATTGCAATTCATTAATCTGGGAGTTCCTCCGGATGCCTGTACAATGAATAACCTGCTGTCCGGCCTGAGCAACATGAAGTTGTCCGATTTGCAAAATACAATCCATTTACCATTTGGGGAAAACCTGGCAAAATAATTGCTTTTGCCATTAAGAGAGCCACCTGGAAAAGGTTCAGCCACCCCTCCTTTTCCTGCATTGAAATCAACGGAATAAAGATCGAATTTAAATTGTTTGCCACCTGAAAAAAACTCTTCAATATCTTTTGTTGATAATAAAGCCCTTCCAGATTTTTTTACCCGTTCAGAAATATATGCATTTGTCCTGGCAAAGACAACTTTTTTACCATCAGGTGACCAATTGGGGTTACTCTGTACATACTTTCGTTCATTAGCGCCTGGCAATTCACCGAATGTTTTATTTTCACGGTCATAAATTCCTATAATTCCTTTAATTGGGAAAAATAATTGCGAATATGCCATGTTTTTATCAACTGCCACAAATACCGACATATCCTTTACCGTAGATAAAACGAATTTTCCATCTGGTGAAATTTGGGATAATAATCCAAATGTTGGGTCGTTTTCCTCGCGCTTGTAGTCGCTCCATGTTATTATTTTATCCGGTGACAACCAACATGTATCGTTTGTAGTGGAAATTGCATAGCGCCCTTTGTCGTTGCCATAATCAACATCCATTGCCAATATAGCCCCTTCTTTAGAAAATGTATGACAATTGGCACATACAGGCATGTTGTCAAGAACTTTCTTTGGTTTACCGCCACTTATTTTTCCCAGATACCATTCAATTTTTTGAACATTTTTAACCGCATAACTGAAAGGCAGTGGAACAGCCCTGTAAAAAACCGGAGCTCCTACAGAATCTTTGGATGTTATTAAATTGACGATACCCGAACCAATTAAAATTTTATTTTCTATTTTGTTATGATCATTAATTATGGTCAGATAAATTTTTCTTTCACAAGAATATGATTTTATTTTTTCCCAGGAATCTGAATCAGGTCTCCAGAAAGAAGTTTTAACAGATTTGTAAATTATTTCTTTTCCTTCAAATGTTGTAAATATTACATTCCACCTCGACGAATTATTATTTAAATCTTTCCATTGGATCTGAGGTGCAGGTAGCTCAGGTGGAAATATAGTACCATTTTTAGGATATATTATTTCAATACCCGATGCTTTAATTTCTCCTTTGGCCAGTCGTGTTGCATTCTGTAAAACATCAGTATGGCATGACGAAACGAGAATTATTCCTGAAAGGGAAACAAAACATTTAAATGTCTTAAAAAATCTATTATTATTTGTATTTTGCATAAATTTTATGAATAAATATTTAAAAGTATTTTGTCAAAATTAATGAATTTGATTGGTTTTAATGTTTTAGTCCTTAAGTTGCACAAAAAAACATAATAGCCACTAAATCAACCAACATCAAATATAATTTTATTGAAGTTTTCGACCTTCGCCAAAAAGCATACAGAAAAATGGATCAAATTTATTTGTCGTTAATTTTTTTTTAATGATTTGCGTTTATTTCTTATTTTTAATTTAATATTTATCATTGGCTGTAGTTTTTTTTTACCTTTGTACTATAACGTTAGTTATTTATGGTGTAAATATTTAAAATCCCAGTAATTATGTTATGCTTAAAAATCGGTTTATAGACAATATTACACAATATTTTGTGAATGTTATTAAAAATTGCAAAAGCAAAAATTTATTAGTCGGCCATTTATTTTTATAAAAATAAATTCTGTTTTGATATTGTTTAATATAATTCTAAAAGCAAAATGGAAATAAAGGAAAAGAAAGACAGAAAACTCAGGAAACTGGACGATGAAATTTGGAAAGAAGTTTCTGGTTCTGAAGGGCGTTATCTGGTAAGTAATTATGGAAGGGTAAAATCTTTTGTTTATGGTAATGGCAAAATCATGAAGTTTTCGCATATAAGAAACTTTTTGACTATTAATATTAAAATCGGCAATATTAAAAAGACGCACCTGGTACATAAACTTACGGCTGAGGCTTTCGTTCCTAAGCCTTCACCAGATTATAATATAGTGGTTCATTTGGACTGGAACCCAAAGAACAATTATTATAAAAATTTAGAATGGGTATCGCGTGAAATGAGCTCGAAAAGAATTGCAGATCATCTGCGTGAACAGCGTAAAAGTGCCAAAATAGTTACCTATTCAAAACTTAAACCCGAAGATATCAAATTGTTAAAGTCAATGCTTCAAAGAGGTGTAAGGCAAAATCTGATTGCCAAAATGTTCCGTATAAGCGAAATGCAGGTTACAAGAATAAAAAGGGGCGAAAACTGGGGCGAGGTTAAAGTTGAACCTGAAAATTAAAGTTGAACTCTTGCTTTGCTCTGTAATTTAATTGCTGCTTCAAAAAAGAAAAATTAAAATTTCTTAAGTTCTTTATTTCTACCTCACAAATTTTCTTAACTTTAAAGCCTTACTATTGACTTTGGCTTGCTTTATTAAGTTTAATTGTATAATTTGTCATTATTGTGTTTTGTAATTTATTTTGAAAAATGGATATGATTTTTTCAGATTAAATTGTAAAGGTTAAATAAAAAAATAAACCTGGAGGAAATAAAATGAAATGGAAGAACTTTAAAATCGGGACAAAATTAGCTATTGCATTCAGCAGTATCATTTTGTTGCTTATACTAATTGGTGGGCTTTCACTTCTTAATATCCTCAATATAGGAAACAGGGCTTCAGATTTAAGCGAAGAATATTTGCCATTGTCAATTATCTCAAATAACATTTCGGCTTCATCGCAAAAAATTGCACTTACACAACAAAGTTATTCTTTCACCTTTGATAAAAGTTATTTAGATGAAGGCCGCAAATACATTGATTCATTAAAAAATTATTTAAGCCAGGCCAAAGAAATTATAGCAAAATATTCTAACCTGGGAAATTTTAATACTATGATTGAAAATACAGAGAAAACCCTGGTTAATTATAATTCGAATATTACAACAATTGAAAATAAAGCTACAAAAGCTGAAGAAAATAAGTCGAAATTAGAATTGCTCAAATCAGAGTATTCTGAAAACAGCAAAAAATATAACGATCTTCAAAGAAACTTACTGATATATGAAATTTCGAACGGCTCAAAACAATATTTGCTGAAAGCCAGGTTAGAAAAATTAGATATGTTCAACTCGGCCAACAATAAAGCAATTGAAGGTTTCAATTTATTAATAAATACAAATTTTGTCCAATCGTCAGACGTAATGTCTAAAGCCATCAGTTACTTTGAAGAAGTAGAAGGCCAATTTGATAATATGATAGCTAAATCGCGGGGTGAGCAAAATACGAGAATGTCAGTTTTAAAAGATAAGATTGCAGAAAGTAAAGGAATTGCAAATGAAAACCAAAGTATTTATGCAGAAATTAGAAACATTTCAACAAACAGTTCTAATATTTCAAACCAGCTTTCAAGCCAGTACGGCGCACTTTCATCAAACGGAATGGCGAAATCGAAGGACAATGCCGCTGAAACTATTAAATTTGTTGATAATTCCGCCAAAACTGTAATTGCCGGGCTTATTATTACAATTTTTATTTCAATTTTATTTTCATTTATCATTACACGAAGTGTTTCAACATCAATAAAAAAAGGAGTTGCCTTTGCCAAACAGATAGCTACCGGGGAATTAGATGCAAAGATTGAAATTTCACAAAAGGATGAAATTGGTGAACTTGCCGATTCTTTAAGAGAAATGGCAGATAAGTTGAAAATTATAATAAGCGAAGTGTTGGATGGTGCTAAAACAATTGCAGATGCAAGCTCGCTAATCAGCACAGATGCTCAGATTATGGCCAGAGTTGCAAACCAGCAGGCTGCAACAGTTCAGGAAGTTTCATCTTCTATGGAACAAATGGTTTCTAATATTCAACAGAATTCGGATAATTCGAACCAGACGGAAAAAATTACAATGAAAACAGCAGATGGCGTGAAAAGTGGTTCGCAAACTACTCTATCGGCAGTTAACTCGATGAAACAAATCGCAAAGAAAATAACTATTATCAATGATATAGCATTTCAAACAAATATTTTGGCTTTAAATGCAGCTGTTGAAGCTGCACGTGCAGGTGAGCATGGGCGCGGTTTTGCAGTTGTTGCTGCTGAAGTCCGTAAATTAGCTGAACGTAGCAAAATAGCGGCTGAAGAAATAGATGCACTTTCTAAATCCGGCGTTGGTGTTTCTGAAATCGCAGGCCAACAACTTCAGGCTATTGTTCCGGAAATTGAAAAGACTGTGAAATTGGTTCAGGAAATTGCTTTGGCGAGCAAAGAGCAAAACATGGGTGCGGAACAGATTAATTCTGCACTTCAACACTTAAACCAGGTTACACAGCAAAATGCTTTAACTTCTGAGAATGTCGCATCGAATGCACAAAATTTATCGGCTCAGGCTGAAAGGCTTAATAATATTATTACTTATTTTCAGATTGGGAAGAAGAAAGATTTAAAAAAAGATTTTAGAGATGAATTGAAGAAAGAAGTGAAAACGGAATTGAAAAAAGAAATTAAGAAAGATTTCAAATTTGAAAATAAACAAATTTCACTAAATAAACCTGTAAGTAAAATTTCATCAGCTCCAAACAAATTTAGCCATGATCTAAAAAATTCTAAGGTAATAGTCAAACCTGCATTAAAGCCTCTAAATGGTAAACCAATTAATGGTAATCAAACACAGGAAAATAAAAATACCATACCTTCAAAAAATCTGATAAGTTTAAATACAACTGTAAAACCTAAGCAGCAGATAATGAATAATAAATATTCACCGATAAGAAACGGAGTAAAAATTGATTTAAGTGAAAAGAAAGAACATGTTACAGATGAAGGTTATGAAAGGTTCTAAAGTAAAATATGATTATTTCTATTCACAATATATTTCCTAATATTTCCCTGAGTAAAAACCAAATTTTATTTTTAAAGAATTCCACCAACAGCTCAAAAGTGTTGATAATTGGTTCATCTGCATATTTATTAAATATTAACTTTGCCGTTTAATTAACCCATTTGCGACCAAAATGAATATTAGGTTGTGTAAGAAAATAATTTGCAAAATGTAAAACTAAAACATCTTTATATCATGCAAATACAAAGGTTAAATGAAATTTTCAAAGCTAAATTAAGCGATGATGAATTCAGAAAATTAAGTGAATTCATATATCACGAATATGGTATAAAAATGCCCCATGTAAAAAAGATTATGCTTCAAAGCAGGCTACAGAAAAGGCTCAGGGAATTAAATATTACAAATTTTAAGGAATATGTGGACTTTGTATTCAGCCGGGAAGGTCAGGACAATGAAGTAATTCATATGATCGATGTTGTTAGTACAAATAAAACTGATTTTTTTCGCGAACCGGTGCATTTCGAATTTCTTACAAACAATATTATTCCTGAGTTTATGGAAGAAACTTATGGTAAAGGCATGCTTAAAGTATGGAGTGCAGGATGCTCAAGTGGCGAAGAGCCATATACTATTGCAATTTCATTATATGAATGTAAAGAAAAATATCCTTTTCTCGATTTTTCAATTTTAGGAACTGACATTTCTTCACGCATTTTACATACGGCCGTTGATGCAATTTACAAAGAAAACAGGGTTGAAGGTGTGCCATTAAATATTAAACGCAAATATTTTTTAAAAAGCAAAGACAGGGCAAACCCAACAATCAGGATAATCCCTGAACTACGAAGAAAAACAACATTTGCAAGGTTAAATTTTATGGAAAATTCATATAATATTAATGAATCATTTGACGTGATCTTCTGTCGAAATGTATTGATATATTTTGACAGGGAGACACAGGAGAGTGTAATAAATAAGTTATGTACAAAGATTAAACCAAATGGTTATTTTTTTCTTGGACATTCAGAATCCATAACCAGTATGCAGGTTCCATTAAAACAGATTAAACCTACAATTTTTCACAAGATTTAAATATTTACTTAACTTTATATATCAAAATTAAAAACCTAAAATATAAACCATTATGAACAAACTTACTGATCAGGAATTGATTGATGAATTGCAAAAAAGGTTTGAAGAAAACAAAAAGAGCATCCAGGAATTAAAGGATATGACAGAGGAATTAAAAGTTGTAAATAGAAAACTGGAAGAATCTGAAGCGTTAAAAAGCCATTTTATTTCGAATATAACAAACGAAATCATCAATCCATTTACTTCAATCCTTGGGCTTTCAAGGAATATTCTTGCAGTTAAAAAAGAAAACTGGAAGAAAGTAATTTCGATGGTAGCACTTATTCATTCTGAAGCATTCAACCTTGATTTTCAATTAAGAAATATATTTCTGGCGGCTAAAATTGAAGCAGGGGAGATATATCCTGAAATTCTTAATGTGGATTTAAAAAGCCTTATTAAGAATATTCTTGATGCGTTTCGGATTGAATCAAAGAAAAAGAATATTTCAATTGATTTTCAGTTTGACATAAAACCAGAAAAAGGAATTATTTTTTACTTTAAAACCGATCCTGAAAAAATCAAATTAGCGCTTGCCAACCTTATCAGTAATGCAATTAAGTTTAGTTTTGACGATTCGAAAGTAATTATCAAAGCATGGAAAACTAAAGATATAGTCACTGTTTCAGTTCAAGATTTTGGCACGGGAATATCTGAAGCTAACCAGAAAATAATTTTTGACCGGTTTAAGCGGCTTGATACCGGAATTAATTCGCTCAATAGGGGACATGGATTAGGATTATCAATAAATAAAGCTGTAATAGATCTGTTACAAGGTAGAATTGAAATAAAGAGTGAAGTAAACAAAGGAGCTATATTTACTTTGATAATACCTGAAGCTAAAACAAATATTGCAGGTTTCTCAACTGATGGAAATGAATTTTTATTCGACGACGAAGAAATATTTTAAGTAGTTGCAGGCATGGACGAAAATAACGTACATTTCTTATATCCTGCAGCATTATTTGCGAGCAAAACACCACATTTGGTAACAACCATACTTGGATCGTGTGTTGCAATTTGCATGTACGACCCAATTATGAAGATAGGAGGTATCAATCATTATATGTTGCCTTTATGGAATGGTCAGGGCCTTGCTTCGCCAAAGTATGGAAATATTGCAATTGAGAAATTGCTGGAAAAGATGGTTTCACTTGGTTGTAATAAAAACAGTATTCAATCTAAAATATTTGGCGGCGGGGAAGTTATTGAAACTAATATTACGCAATTTAATATCGGCGCAAGAAATATAAAACTTGCTTTTGAAATGTTAGAAGAACTTAAAATCCCTATTATTGGGCAAAGCGTTGGGGGAAAATTAGGCAGAAAAATATTATTCAATACAGAATCTTTTGAAATAAAGCAAAAGTTTATTCAAAAGTCAAATTTGAATGAAACATAATTATTTATGTGGGCTGAAGTTTTACATGGACATGCGTTAATATCGAGTGCCAGTTTTTTACTAATTAAAAGACATTGATCAACAAATTTGGAATAATTTAGATTTTAAATTTAAGCTTGAACTGTTCTAAGGGATGAAAAGAGTTAGGGTATTGATAGTAGACGATTCGGCAGTTGTTAGGCAAACATTAACAAGTATTCTTGAATCTGATCCTAAGATTGAGGTTATGGGTTCAGCATCTGATCCATTTTTTGCTGCAAAAAAAATTCAAAACGAGGTTCCGGATGTAATTACGCTCGATATTGAAATGCCACGTATGGATGGGTTGACATTTCTTAGAAAAATAATGGCCCAGCACCCGATTCCAGTTGTTGTAATATCAAGTTTAACAGCGGAAGGAACTGAAACAGGAATAAAAGCATTAGAATTTGGGGCATTGGAAATAATCACAAAACCTCAGATGAACACCAAGCAATTCATCGAGGAATCTAAAATTCGAATTTGTGATGCAGTTAAAGCCGCAGGAATGTCCCATATTAAAAGAAGAAATTATACTGAAATATCTGTACAACCTAAGTTATCAGCAGATGCAGTTATTCCTGTTACTATACCAACCAATGCAATGATTAAAACGACTGAAACAGTTGTTGCGGTTGGTGCTTCAACAGGAGGCACGGATGCACTTCAGGTATTTTTGCAAGATATGCCTGTCGATTGTCCGGGAATAGTTATTGTTCAGCACATGCCTGAATTCTTCACGCACTCTTTTGCCAACCGGCTTAATGATATTTGTAAAATTTCAGTTAAAGAAGCTGAGAATGGCGATTCTGTGGTAAGGGGACGTGCCTTGATAGCTCCTGGAAATCATCACATGCTTTTAAAACGAAGTGGTGCCAGGTATTATGTTGAGGTTAAAGATGGGCCACTGGTCAACAGGCACAGGCCTTCAGTTGATGTGTTGTTTCGTTCTACTGCCCGTTATGCTGCTAAAAATGCTATTGGAGTTATAATGACAGGCATGGGTGACGATGGCGCTAAAGGTCTACTGGAAATGAAAGAAGCCGGGGCATATACAGTTGCCCAGGATGAAAAATCGTGCGTTGTGTTCGGAATGCCCAATGAAGCTATAAAATTGGGTGCAGCTGACAAAATTCTTCCGCTAAACCAAATTTCAGCTCACGTTAGTAAAATAGCTACTTTGAAAGCCAATTCACTATAAATTATCTATAAATTCTATCTAAATCTTATCGACTTTCCAATAAGATTTTTTGGTGATGGGTCAAATCGGCTGATAAGTGGCTGTCTGAAAAGTCTAAAATGGGCGTTGAGCTTGTCGAAACGCATTTTGATAATCAACACGTTGACTCTTCGACAAGCTCAGTGTTCCCTACTTTTTAGACACCCTATTTGCTGAAACAATCAACCATTAACCCGTAACCGATTTTTTTACATAAACGATACATTTTTGAATCAGATTTTAATAATTCTGTTGCTCAAATGCTCTTTAATCTTTAATATATTTACTAATTGAAAAATATTAATTATTTTTATTTGTTTTAATAAAGGAGAAATTCTAATAAATGTTTTCAAAGAAATGATGCTATTATGCTGGTAAAGAATTATAAATACACTATTTATGGTATACTGACGGGATTGTTTTTCATTCTTATTGTCTGGATAGTTGGGGCATATTACGCCAATCTAACCTTTTCAATAAATTCGTTTATCTTCCTTCATAAAATTTATCCCGTATACTGGTTCATCGATTTATTGCCTTTAGTAATCGGATTTATAGCATTTTTTATTGAACAGGAGACATATAAAGTCGAATCGCAACTCGATGTAAACCTGCGCCGCGAAACAAATAAGTCAGAAAAAGTACTCGATTTTGTAAACAACCTTATTAGCGATAATTTTGAAACATCTTATTCTTTTTCTGAAGACAATGATAAACTTGGTGAAACTCTGATAGAACTCAGGGACAAACTTAAACATAGTAAAGAAGAAGAAAGTTTAAGGAGAAAAGAGGACGATCAACGCAACTGGATTTCTGAGGGCCTTGCAAAGTTTAGCGAAATACTTCGGCAAAACAACAATGACCTGGAAACACTTTCATATAATCTGATTATCAGCCTGATAAAATATCTTGGCGCAAACCAGGGTGGTTTTTTTCTCGTCCAGGAAACAAAAAATGGAGAAAAATATTTTCAGCAATCTGCTGCGTATGCCTACGAACGAAAAAAATTTGCCAACAAGCGTGTTGAATGGGGGGAAGGATTAATTGGAACAGCAGCTCTTGAAAAGAAAATTATTTTCCTGACGGAAGTTCCCGATGGTTATTTAAATATTACCTCGGGCTTAGGCAAAGCAAATCCCCGATGTGTTATTATCGTTCCACTTATTTTTAGCAACGAAATTCACGGTGCAATGGAACTTGCATCATTTAAACGTTTCGAAAAATTCGAAATAGATTTTGTGGAAAAAATTTCTGAAAGTATTGCTTCTACATTATCTGGTGTAAAAATTAACCTCCGTACTTCTGAACTTCTTAAAGAATCGCGTGAACAAGCCGAGATTTTGGCTACCCAGGAAGAACAAATGCGTCAGAACATGGAGGAATTGCAGGCAACACAAGAAGAAGCAGCAAGGCAATCGGAGAAGTTTATTAGTTTCACCAATTCGGTTGCCGATTTTGATCGGCACACGTCGCATCTGTCATTCGCCGAGATCGCCAAGGGCGCGCTTGCCTTCATGGCCGATCGTCTGCACATTGGTCGCGCCTCGATTGCGCTGCTGCGACCCGAAGGCGACGGATTTCGCGTGTACGATGCCACGGTCAACGTGCAGGGGGTCGAGTCAGGCACGATCGTTCCGCATGGATCGGGCACGCTGAGTGAAACCGTGGATCAGAAGCGCGCCATTTACCGCGCCGACATCCGCGACTGGCCCGCCAAGAATGCCCTCGATCAAGCCTTCATTTCCCATGGTTTTCTCAGTACCATCAGCGTGCCGCTCATGTCCGGCGGCCGTTGCAAGGGGACGTTGAATGCCGCTGCCTCCAGGGTCGATGGCATCGATCTCGCGACCCGACAGGTGATCGAACTGGTGGCGCCCAGGCTGACCTACGCCTTCGAGATGGGAATCGCGCTGGACGCCCTGGCGGAAAGCGAGGCGCGCTTTCGCGACGTGTTCGACACCGTGGGTGACGGCATCGTGGTGGCCGATGTCTCGAATCGCAAGATCGTCATGGTGAATGCGCCCATGTGCGCGTTGCTCGGGCGCTCGTCCGCCGAGTTGCTCAAGCTCACAATCGAGTACCGGATTATGGACGTGTTTGCCGTGCGCGTCGGCCACAGCATGGTGAACGCATGGACGTTCGGATGCGGGGTTGCCTTGCTCAAGAGACAGCTTGGGTTCGATTTCGCATACCTTACTCATGAGCTTGCCCCTACCTATCAATTAAGCGTGACTTATCGCCGTTAAATATGATATACTATTGAACAGCCGTTTTCCGTTCCGATCATTTTGGCGTTTGCAGGCGCCCGCGCCTTGGCACTGCTTCACCTTTCTTGCACAGAAAGAAATCGGAAAAAGAGCCGTTTTCGATGGACACCGGAGAAGAATATCTTATTCTGATCGTCGACGACGACCATGCGCTGTGCAACGCGCTCTCCAAGTTCTTTTCGGGGCTCGGCTATAAAACGGTCCTGGCATTCAACGGCCTGCAGGCCGTTGAGCTGTTCGACGAGCTCCGTCCGCACCTCGTGATCCTCGATATCCACATGCCGGTGATGGACGGAATTCAGTTTCTCAGCAAAACAAGGAAGAACGGCACCAGCGTTCCGGTCATCGTGACGACGGCCCATCCGGACATCAATACGGCAATCGAGGCCATCCAGAGCGGCGCGTTCGACTACATTGTCAAGCCGTTTGAACTCGACGTGCTTCAGCAGAAGGTGACGCGGGCCCTGCAGACCACCAAGCTGGTGCGGGAAAACACGCTTCTGTCCCAGCTTGTTTCACTGCACGAGATAACACACAAGCTCACCAGCACGCACGACATTGAAGAACTTCTCGATGTGACGTTTCACTATTGCCTGAGCGTGTCGAAGGCCGAAAGCGGTTCCATCCAGCTCGTGTCGAAGGACACCAACGAACTCGTGATCGTGCGCCAGAAAGGCATTCAGCTGGAGCAGGTACGGTCGTCAATTGACAAAACGGACGAGTGGGCCATTTCGAAGTGGGTGCTCAAGAACGGCCGCTCCCTGCTGATTTCCGACGCGGAAAAACTGCCCGACGTTTCCATTTCTCTCACCAGGCAGGACATCGGCTCATCGCTTTCGGTGCCGCTCAAGGTGTCGGAGGAAGTCATCGGCGTCATCAATCTCAACCGCGGCACGACCAAAGAGCAGTTTTCCATGGTTGAGCTCAATCTCATCAACATGCTCGCGGCACAGGCGAGCATCGCCATCAACAACGCCAACTTGCTTTCGTCAATAAGGCAGAAGCTCGACGAGCTGTCGCTCATCAGCACCTATTCCGAACAGCTCATGGGGCAGCAATT
>CAVSGB010000186.1:0-13063 GCA_963726845.1 uncultured Bacteroidota bacterium
CTTTTCTATTTAGTAGCAGATATTCTGTATAGTCCGGCTCCGTGTCGCTTAATAAAAGGTGCAAATTCGTCATTGAAATTTCCAAGGTTTTTATTGCTCCATAAATCCTTAATAGTATATGCACCCCGCAATCCCAGTTGTTCCAAATTAACAGGGATTTTAACCGAATCGGCCGGGATCGTTCCGGAGCTGCCCCGGGTAAAAACCAGGAACTTCACGGTAGCGCCTTCTGTATGTTCAACACATTCACTGTCAAGACCTGCTTTCGCAGAAAAAAGATTATACCCTTCCGGAATATCATACTCAATAACCGAAGTTGCATGTGTACCTATTCCATTTGAATAGCTTTTTCCACCTATGTTTAAAGTATTGCCGGCAACCGATTTGTTTAATGTTGGATTACCCCAGCCGGCAGTGGCTTTTATCCATTTAAGCCCGGTAAGGTCAAATTTGCCGCCTGGCCCGGTCAGCAGCGGGTTAACCCAATCGGCATGGGCCCATCCATTTCCGTTGCCACCATCGGAAACAACCAAATAGAGTTTCTTTGCATCCGAAATATTTACACTCACATCAACACTCTGTCCAACGGTTTTTGCAGAAATAATTTCGCTTTCCCAAATTGCTTTGCTTTCGACAATCTGTTCCTGATCCCGGGCATTGAAAAGGGCAAGATATTTATCGCCGGAAGTTGGATCATCAGCAGTCCATGCAACCAGGTCGTCATGCCTGAAAAGTTGTTTATTATTTGTACTAAGCTGATTCACTTTCAAAACATCTTTATTTGTAAGAAGCGACAGAGTGAAAGCATCGTTGCCGGGCAAATTACCACCGAACATTAATGGAGAACGAAATATTGCAAACAATGTCATCAGCGTAATTTGTTCTTCTCTGGTAAACATGCTCATCCTGTTGTCGCCATTCTCAGCACGGATTCCAATGCGTCCAAGCGGCAGCATATCGGCGTCGGGGAAGTGTCCGTTGCCGATGTACGGGCCTGAGTGGTTGCAAACTTCAAAATGTTCTTTTAACTGAGGCCAGTTGTCCCAGAAATCGCCAACAATCCGCCACATATTTGCATATTTTTTTATATGATCGGCATATTCAACTGGCGTTTCACCCGGTGATGTACTTAGAATAATTTTACGGCCTGTAAGGTCAATGGCCTTCCTTATCATTTCAATTTCCTCTTTATGATAAGGAACAGATAAATCATCAACCTTAACAAAATCTATTCCCCAGGATGCATACATTTTAAAAATAGAATTGTAATATTCCTGTGCTCCTGCTTTTTTATAATCGATGGTATACATATCTTTAAGCCATGTACACAATCTATCGTTGTTATAAATATCGACAGCCTTAGCATCTGTCCCTAATATGGGAGTGTTTTCTTTCACTGCTACCTTGGGAATTCCACGC
The DNA here is from genome assembly GCA_963726845.1 of uncultured Bacteroidota bacterium. Taxonomy (GTDB): domain Bacteria; phylum Bacteroidota; class Bacteroidia; order Bacteroidales; family DTGW01; genus CAVSGB01. The sequence continues at coordinate 1,420 of CAVSGB010000186.1, forward strand.
ATTATATGAATTCCGAATTTTAATCCTTTATTATGGATATAATCGGCAACAGGTTTAAATCCAAGTCCATTTATAGCGGATGGAAACCGAGCCGGGCTTGGCAACAAACGCCCATATTCATCCATAACAAATTTGGCATCGCTTTCGTTGTAGCCGTGGGCTTTATCATTTTCGACATACCACCTGATATCAACAACGATATAATTCCAGCCAAAGTCTTTTAGATATTTTGCCATATAGTCGGCATTGGCTTTTACCTCACTTTCAGTTACTGTAGAACCATAACAGTCCCAACTATTCCAGCCCATTGGCGGGCCAGGTGTCCATTCTTCTATATTTTGACACAACAGGTTAACAGTAAGAAGAATAAGAAACAAAATCCCAAAAGACTTTTTAACAATAGCCATTTAATAAGATATTTTTTTATTCGTAATTATAAACCATGCACTTTTCGATATTTAAACCCCGGATATTAAATCGCCAGGCCCGGCATGATCATCTTCATCGCCATTAAGGCGGCGCCCCGGAAGCCATTTGCCATTTTTAAAAATTCCTTCATCAACATTCCCAACGCCGACAATGCTACTTTTATTGGCCAAATTAAAAAAATGTACCCTGAACCCGCAACCTGCCCCGATAAATTTATTTGGCCCATCAACCATAACAATCCCGTAACCGACTTTTGATTTATTTCCAAATAATTCATCGAGCGAAATTTCAAGCCTGTAACCTCCTATGTCTTTTGTTACAACAGGATGCTTTTCATCAAGCACAAACCCTGTTATTTCGCCTTTGGCTTGCTTTTCTAAAATAAGCGGGCTTATCTGACTGATAATACCATAACTTTTACTAAGTGCTGTTTCTTTCGGGCCTTTTGTTGGTTCTGTGCCAAAAGATATTTTACCCAGCAAGTCGATTCCAAAAGGTGAAACTCCCAAAGCATTGTATTTCCCTATAGCAATAAATATGTTATGAACGCCTTCTTCACTACTTTGCATTTCGGGTATAAAGAGCGGGTTGCCCCTCCGGGTAAAATCCTGACAGCGATTTTCGTAATCAGGTACATAAATGTCCGGGGATAAAATATCAATGGAAGGCGCTCCGGCAAACCAAATATCAAATAAATGTGCCAAAGGCCCGCCACTTGGATATCGGCCAGGTTCAGGACAACATTCCTGGTTAAGCCAGGCATTGGCATACATCGGAATTGGATACTCTTTCTTCCCGGCTTCGGCAACTTTATTGACATAACAGGCATAATTCCAGGCCATAAATATTTCATCGCAATGTTCCCCTTTCCCGAATATTTCTTCCCAGTTTCCGGAAGTTTTAAACCCGTTTTTCTCCCAATGTTCCTTTAATTCCGATACCAGGGACCCTTTGTTTTTCAGCATGTAATCCATTAGTTCTTTTGGTACTTTTGCTGCAAAAGCCTGGTTGGCAATTTCGGACCGGTCGCGCGAATCGCCCAGAATGCCTACCTCGTTTTCAATCTGCATCATTAAAACCGTATGATTGGAACCATCAACTTCGCGAATATGTTTCATTAGCTTTGCAAAAGCTTTTGAGTCAGCCACCACATTGGCATCTGAAAAGGTTGACAATACTTCGGTTGTAGCTCCATTTTGAATTTTTATGCGCGGGTATTGTTTGAAATTTTCCTTTATCCAGGTTGGAATATAGCTCGACATACCGTTTTTCCAACTGGCCAGCCACAGAAAAACAAGGTGCATATTATGCTGCCTTGCCCCTGAAATAAGGCTATCGACAAGGTCAAAATTAAATTTTCCTTCCTGCGGTTCAACTAATTCCCAGGAAAGCGGCGTAATGACAGTATTGAAATTCAAGTCTGTTACCTGCTGCCAAACAGGTCTCATGTATTCAACATTCGATGAAGACGAATTGAACAATTCCCCGCCGAGAATCAGAAATGGTTTCCCATCCACATAAAGCCGGGTGACTTTTCCCTGTTTTACAAGTTTAGGTATCCTGTTGTTTTCGTCTTTTTGATTTAAGGTACTACATGAACCTGATAAAAGAATTATTAAAGTTATTGCAGCAATATAAATTGCAAAATTTTTTTTTGATTTCATGAGAATATATTTAATTTAAACATTTAATTATCTTATAGCTGATTCTCATGGAACATCCATGTTATATTTGCTTCGCAGAGCCCTTCGGGGTTCATATCCTTGTTGTGTACGATAGTGCATGGATGTTTCATCTCAGTTATTTTCTATATTAATTAGGGTTTGCTGATTATTTTATTAAACTATGAAATTCAGCATATTACAAGAATAAAATAATTTTTGAATGTAAAAAATTTTAATTGAAACACTCAAAACACATGCACCTTTTTTTTCTTTGTTATCTTTTTATTCGCTATCGCTCATGAGAACACTTCGTTTAGTTGTCGTCACAAAAAGGTAACCCAAAAAAGACTTAACGAAATGAACTCACGCCGTCTCGAAGTTATTCGCTGCGCTCATGAGACCGCCTTCGGCTTAGTTCCTCGACTTTGCTCAGACAGCATTTCGTTAATAAGGAATTTCTGTTTCATGCTTCGCACTCTTTTAATCGAAATTTTTGTAAATATTCATTTTATTGACTTATTCAGCAGCCCCTAATTAACAATTTCTGTTGACAGTGAATGTCAAACTTTCGCTTTAAGGAAACATATTTACTAAAAAGAAATTATTTGCTCATCCCCATTATATTGTATTACCCTATCAGGTTTTGATGTAATTCCAATGTCAGTTCCCTTAGTTTTATCAACGAGTACAATATTGAAAACCCTTTTATTTAACATTCCCGGGAATGACCCTTTGCGTTTTCCAATGGTTAACTGACGTTTCGGGTCGTTCCATTTAAAATCGATGGTAGAAAAAATTCCCTTTTCATAATTATAGTTATCGTTTTCGTCTTCATATAATGTGAAACTACCATCAGCGCCGGGATATACACGCAACTCAACCGGACTGGAAGGTTTTTCAGTTGCATATTGAACGAACGGGCCGGTTGGGATAACAGAACCTGCTTTTACATAAATCGGGATTATATCAATTGGCGCCCGGGCTATAACTGAATTGCCACCGTTTAGTGTTTCACCTGTCCAAAAGTCGAACCACTTGGTACCAGCCGGCAGGTATACCTTGCGGGTTTTATCCCTGTTTATTTCAGGGGCTTGTTCTTTGGCAAAAATATCCGGGGTTTTCCAGAATAGTTGTACCCGCAATGCACCGGCAGTAACATTTTCTGTTTCCATCACAAAATTGTACTCTTTCCCTGCAACCAGGTCAACAAATTCTGTATAAACTTCAACACTACGATAAACAGGTTTTAATTCTTTGCCATCCAGAAAAATGCGTTTGGGGCCAAAACATTTTATATGAAACTGATGTTTGCCTGTTTGCGAAGGAATAAGTTTTCCTTCCCAGCGGATTGCAAGCGTTGAATCGGTTACATAATCAGGACGGCCCAATACCAGAAAATATTGATATTGGAATCGACTTTTTGCAATGTGAAATTTTTATAATTAATATCCTTATAATACTTTGCAGTTAAGCCTGTTTTGCCATCGTTGGTTTTAAAATGATCACTCGTTACCAATATGCTCTTTTCCGGAGGACGATGGTACATATATTCTGTAACCGGACAAACCATGATGGAGGGCCAAACATGAACTGGTCATCAATGGAATACGTGTTTTTATCATTGCTGAAATCCATTGGCAATCCACGCATAATGGTATAACCTTTCCGGGTAACCTGGCTTGCAAGTGAATATATGTAAGGCATTAAGCGATAACGCAAATTGTCGAACTTTTCTATTATGGGTGAAAATTCGCCAAATTGCCAGACTTCACGAGGCGTTTCGGAACCATGCGACCTGAAAATAGGACAAAATGTACCAAACTGAAACATACGGGTATATAATTCCTGGTAAGCCGGGTTTTTTCCTCCATAGCTAAACACACCTTCGTAACTTCCAATAACAAAGCCTCTCTATGTCGAAAGTCCAATAAGGTATACCTGCCATACAATGGTTTAAACCGGCAGAAATCTGGTGACGGTAAATCGGCCAGTCTGCACCTATGTCGCCCGACCAGGTAGTGGAAGCTGCGCGTTGTTGCCCGGCAAATGTGGAACGTGTTAGTATGTACACTCGTTTTTTATCGGTTTCGGCACGCTGGTGCTTGTAAACCGATTCGGTTACAACCAGTGAATATGGATTGAGATATTTCGCAAAAGAACCCAGATGGTTATCGGCTGTGCGTTTCATTTCATATTCTTCCGATTCTTTGGTGAGTGCATTGATGATATCGGGTTCAGTCGAGTCCATCCACCAACCGTCCATTCCTAAAGAAAATAGCCCTTTGCTGACATATTTCCAATAGATATTGTTGGCAAGTGGATTGTAAGCATCGTAATATTTAAAACCAGCCCAACCCACAGGGGGATATAAATACCCTTTTTTATTCATTTCCTTATATATAGCAGTATTGGGGCCTAAGCCAGCCCAAATTGAAATCATCAGGTGGAAATTGTTTTTGTGCAAAATATCTATCATTTCTTTTGGATTCGGATATAGCTTTTCGTCGAAAAACATCTGGCTCCAGTTTTCAATTCCACCCCAGTAATCCCAGTCCTGGATAATATTGTCGATAGGAATTTTGCGCTTGCGGTATTCATTGGCAACACTTAACAATTCATCACGGTTCGCGTAATGCTCCTTGCTTTGCCAGTAGCCATAAGCCCATTTGCCATATATCGGCGCCTGGCCGGTAAGGTTGCGATATCCGGCAATGACACTATCCATATTATTCCCTGCAATAAAATAATAATCAATATTGTTGGCTACATCAGACCATATTGAGGCACCTTCACGGTTATCTTCGAAAATAGTTTTAGAATAATTGTCCCAGTATATCCCATAATTTTTTGTCGAAATAAGAAATGGTGTAACAGCATCGGTATTGGTTTGAACAAGTTTAACCGTTCGCCCGCGATAGTTCATATAGCCGTATTGATGTTGCCCAAGCCCATAAATGCCTTCATCTGCCGAAAGTTCAAATGGCTGCTTTATGCTGAAAGCCTTTTCATTTTCATATTTTACAGGTGTGAAGACAGTGTTGCCGGCCTCTTTTAAAATCTTTGTACTATCCCGGGAATAATACTCCAAATGCCCGTCCTTCTTTAATATTTGAAGCTTTATACTATTCGACCTTAATGTGAAGGACTCGTCAGATTCTATAATTTTAATTTTCAGTTCAGGGACGGATGATTGTATCACAACCAAACTTGTGCTGTCTGGGACGACACCAGCCAACCATTTTTGGACCCTTATTGTATTGTCAGAATAAAACTGAATTTTCAAATTTAGTTTCCCATTTGATAAGGAAATCCCGTTTTTAATAACCGAGTCTGTCCGTTCAAATTTATTGTGCGAGCATTGACAAGCTATCAGAATAATCAGAATGAACAGGTACTGGGGAAATTTTTTCTTTTTCATGGTTTATTTTTTTGACATTTTCTGCAAGATAATTAGTAGTAAATTATTTTTTATGTACAAATTGTTTCACATCAGTAGATTAAATGTTTTTTTTTGGCATAGCTATACAAATTCTGATAGTCAATGCAAAATTGCGTTAAAACAAATCTCTCTTTTTTAGGAAAATCCAATGGCAAAGATTAAAATCCTGACAATTGGCAGAAAATACAATATGATGTTGGGCCGATGGTTTGTGCTATTTTTTTTGTCCTGAATATTATTTTTATCCATTTAAGATTATCAAAATTATCATTATCCATTATTTACAATCTATTTAAGAACAATAACTATATTATGGTCACCTCTAATTGCAGAAGGTATTGAAGAATCGGATTGTTCTTTTCCATCAAGCATAAAAGACGCTATGGAATTTCCTTTTCCCTTAACAGAAATATTCAGCTTCGAATTACGGTAAACGAGATCTTTAAGTTCAATTGAACCAATTTCATCTGGCAAAAATGGGGAAAACGACAAAGACTGTTCATTAAAATTCATCCCAAACAAGCCATTCAAAACCATTGAAATATATGCTGTTGCCGACCATGTTTGTTCTTTGCACGACTCCCAGTGATAATTCGGGCGTTCTGCTCCCCAAGCCTGGTAACCGCCATCGGGTTTGCCTGAATTAGGATTGTAAATTTCCCTGAAATTGTAATTGCCTTTGTCTTCATCAATCGCCAAATGAGTCAGGCTGAAAAGTTCGTGATCGTACGTTTTAAAGTTTTTTGCAATCAATGCAGCATGTGCAAAAAAGCCATTTACCATAGGCCAGATAAGATTGTTATGCCTGCCGGGTATTTCTTCTGAATACCTTGGAAAATCAGGAGCAATCGATGTAATTCCATATTTTGAAACTATAGCATTTTCAACAAGTTGCTTAGTCTTTTCACCTTCTATAATGCCAAAAATTACGGCAAAAGATATACCCAGCGCTTCCTGGTATGAATGAACATGTCCGTTTTGGTCAATTATATAGTTAAAGTTATTATTGTCGCTGTTGTAAAAATACTTTAATATATTTTTTTTCAAAGTTTCGGCCTTTTTCTGATATGCTACGGCTAATTCACTATTTTCATTGAAAAAAATACCCATTTGGGCCAACGCTACATAAGCGCCATAATAGACACAATTCGTACTTAAACATTTAATATGAAATGAATTCTTGTGGTCAAGCACGCCTCCTGAAAAATTATCCGGTTCGTAAACCGGTTCGGGATACGCTGCAATGCCATCATTAAAGACGGATAGGCCCATAAACAAACCATAATTAGGGTCGAATGTCATTTTTTCCAGCTCTTTCATTGTATTGGCTGAGCATTTGTAAGCCTGTGCAAGAAACACTTTATCACCGGTCACCAGATAATGATTACAGGCCGCGATTGCCCAAATGATTTTGTCCCAGTATTGATGCCCTATTGTATCCTTATTGATTGTGACGCTCCACAATGATTCTTTCGCAACATTTGGCCGGAGCAGGCTAACCCCATTCCACGAATTGATAGCAATGTCGCGTGTCCATTCCCCTCCATAATCGCCACCGGCAGCAAGTATGCCCCGACGGGTATTTATATCAACAGTTTGAACTGCTAATTTAAATGCACCATTAATTAAAGTATTATCAGAAATTAGTTCCTGTGCAAACGAAGGAACTGAAACAAAAATGGATACAACACAAAAGATTCTTTTCATTGCTTTAAGAATATATATTTTCATGTACCTACTTGTAAAATATCGGTATATGCTATAGACATAGAACCATATCAAACTATTTTTCAGGAATGAGTTTTACAAACAGAACATCGTGGCTATCAATATTCACCTCCATATTTTTTACAGTAGTTCCAATTACCTGGTTTTTCCAAATATCTTTTATTTCATATTCCCCTTTCAGGAAGCCAAAATGTTTCCAGTTAATTCTTTGAATATAAGCCTGGTCGCCGGTATTATGCCAGCAGATAGCCCAATTGCCATCCGAAAGTTCTTTTACGTAAATCAGTTTGCTAATATGTTCCATATATAAGTAGGCTTGCTTGCCAAGTTTATCCTGATCGATAGCAATAGCTTCCCTGTTGGTAAGAATTTTAAGCACTTCGGGTGACATTTTTCGCAAGTCGTTTCCGGCCATCAGAGGGGCAGCAAGCATGCACCACAAGCTGAAATGCGAACGCGATTCGGTGAGTGTTAGCCCGGGGTTGCCCACTTCAAGCATATCGGGATAATTCCAGTGATCAGGTCCGGCATATTTTTCCAACCCATCCTGAAGCTTCAAAATGAACCGCATTCCCAAATCGTATTCGCCCTGGCAATTATAACAATCGGTTATATCACCGGTTGTGCGCCATAAATGGGCAACATCTTTTCCCCACTCCCAGGGTTTATTGCTTCCCCATTCACAAAGACTGTAAACAACCGGCCTTCCTGCAGCGTACAAAGCATCGCGCATGATTGTATATGTTTGACGGCCATCGGCGCTACCATGGTCGCACCAGTCGTATTTCAGATAATCTACTCCCCATGAAGCGTAAAGGCGGGCATCCTGGTATTCGTGCCCCATGCCCCCCGGAAACCCATTACAGGTTGTTTTTCCTGCACAGTTATGAATTCCAAATTTCAAACCCTTCGAATGTACATAATCAACCAATGTTCTCATCCCACCAGGAAATTTTTTCGGATCGGCAACAAGGTTGCCAAGGCTATCGCGGTTCAATGCTTCCCAACCATCATCAACCACAATATATTCATAACCGGCATCTTTCATGCCGCTACTGACCATAATATCAGTCGTTTGCTTAATCATATCAGCCTGAATATCAGCTGCAAAAGTATTCCAGCTATTCCATCCCATTGGCGGGGTCAATGCCAAACCTTCAAATTTTTGACCAAAAGAATTTGCCATCAAAAGGCACATTCCAACTAAAAACAAGATTATTTTTTTCATACGCGTTTGGTTTTTATTTTAAAGTTATCTTATTATTTTGTCAAAACAAATTTTCTGGTTTCAATTAAAGTACCTGATGATTGGTTCAATTGCAGACGATAATAATAAATTCCACTTTCAAGTTTTCCGGCATTGCAGGGGACTTCATATAAACCAGGAGTTTGTTCTTTGTTCACAATTGTAGTTATTTCCTGACCATTGCTATTGAAAATTTGCAATAAAACAATACCTTGAACCGACAGTTGGTATGAAATGGTTGTTGATGACTTAAAAGGATTGGGATAATTTCGCAGGCTAAAATCAGAAAAATGATTTTGCTCAATAGAGGTTTGGAAAGTGGAAGTTTTTAGCGAAACCAATTCAATCCCATTACCGGTGCCAAGGTTTCTTGAGTATTTTTTATCGGTTGCATTATTCCAATGCTCGTGTACACCAAGGCTCTGCAGCCTGACACCATCGCCCGAAGGAGCGTAAAATGTTCCCGATGGCGGATTATTGGCTTGCGACGCTTCGTGCAGGTAATTGTCAACTGCCCCATAAGTCTGGGTGTAGTTGGTTGGATTGGCGGCCTGTTCTGTTCGCAAAAAATCGAGGCAAACCGATTCGATGGCAACATTATCCTGAGAAAGGAACAGGCTCGATGTCCAGTTGTCATTGAATGGTGCAGACAACCATTTGCATGAATTGGTTATATTGGTTCCATGTTCTGTTGGTACTGCATAAAGCGCATCTGCCATGAACAGAAGCGTTTTTCCGCCAAGGTCTTTATGTCCCATTAAGTCAACAAGAACGTTGTAAGTACCCATTGGCCGTGCATTAAATGTCCATTCCGGACTTCCGGGAGTAAGGACGTAATGAACTGCAACATAGGCATGTGCACCTGCCGCATGAGGAGCCCATTCGTATGGTAAGCCATTATCATCATCTACACTCAGGGTACCGAAATGATTTTTGGCACAACAGGTAATGCCTGCATAGCTGTGGCCTTTCAAACTCCCCAGGTTGATGATATAAGCCGCCCTGGTTACGACAGTGGGCAAATAGGTTGTATTGCCACCTTTTGCTGAAACAGAAGCATCCTTTTCTAAAGCATGGGCTACCGACCAATGAATGTATGCCGTGTCCCTCACATATAATTCCCGGCCATTTATTTGCATCCACCCCATAAAATGTACTCCCGGGAATTCGCTCTTGCATTTGGTAAAAATAGGATCGGGAGCATATCTTATGAGATCGTAAAATGTAATATTGCTGTCCGGGACCCCTGCTTTGTTTACCAATTGCCTTAATAAACTAAGCACTACCTGGGGCGATGTAAATGATATGTTCCCAGGATTGCCGGGATTCTGGGAGTTATTTAAATTAAGCTTAACCGCTATTTTTTCTCCTTTTGCATAGCCGGTGTTTCCTTTACCATGCTGGATATTGAAATAATTGAATAAAGCTTCCCATGACGCAGTATCGCTGAATTTTCCAGTTAACGAACGAAGGGAACGCGAGAGCATTGAATCCACAACAGTTTGATTTGTGCTTGCGTCGCTCCACCAGTTACCAGATGTGCCATTCCACTTAGCAGCAGTAGAATCCCACATCCATACAACGCGCCCGGGGAAAATACCTTTGGCATTTCCCATTGGAGTGTTGGGTGCATCGGTAGGAATAAACAGAGAATCGCTTGTTGCAGCTAAAGTGTTTGCAGACAATTTTGAGTTTGTATTTACAAGGGTAAAAAAGCATGTTGTTATGCAGAAAACGAATAATATACATGCAATTATATATCGCGAATTTTGAAAATGCTGTTTCGCCTTTTTAAATGAAAACAAGGTAGCGGTTATTCCGGTAATATACAAAATAAAGTTTCCGGCCAGAGGCGCTGCCACTTTCATGCAAGGGTACTGCGCCCGGCTTGGTTTTTGAATAATCCGGACAAGAATCCAAATCAAACTTGCCAGTCCTGCAAAATAAAACAGGGTTCTAAATATGTAATTCCTTTTAGAATTTTTATTGCTTTTTTTTTGAAATTTTGCTTTGAGGACAATTCGAAGATTTTGTTTGTTCTATTTTCTGTTCCTTTAAGTTTTTTATTTAATAACTAATTTTTTTATTACAACTGTATTTTCAAGGTTAATCCTTATTATATAGATTCCCGGAGTAAATCCTTGTGTATTAATAAATGCAGCCTTACCAGAAATCATTTTTGTCTGAATAACTGAACCATGGATATCAATCAACTCTGTTTTTCTATTTTTCCCTTCATTTGCAAATAAAACATTAAAGCCACTACCAATAACCGGATTAGGATAAACATTTACTGAATTATTATCCATCTCCCCAATTAAAATCAATTACAGAATCGATACGGACAAAAGCAGGTGCGCCGGTCAGGTTCATATTATCGAAATATTCACCTTTTAAGCCCGTTTCACCTTCCCTGCCACCAGCCGGGCGTAAATATTCTGACGAAATGGTTGGATTAACGGGCATGTCAAGGTTCTTCACCTTTAATATATAAGTTCTACCTTCTGCCAACTGTGCTTTACAAACTCTTGTCGGATAAGAAACGCCTGCATGATGAGAATAAATTACAGAATCGTTTAAAGTTAATTCTACCGGATTCCAGTCATCTTTGCGTAAAACAAAAGTGAATTCACCTGTTTCTTCGGGCTTATAAGCAGCGTTAAAATTGTTATTATCCAAACCGGAAAGAACGATTTCGTTCAGTTCGGGATTGAATTCTGTCAAAGAATAATTATTCCAGAAAATGCCGTACCCTTTATTTGAAACTATCACAGGCATTGCAATGGCCGTATTTTGCTGTTGCATGCGCATGTACGAATTTTTCCAGTTCATTACATCGTATTGGTACTGACCAAGCCCATAAATCGCTTCATCAGCCGGTGAATCAAATGACTGCTGAACCATATAAGCAGAATCAGAAGGCAGGAAGTTTTCTGTTATCATCTTTCCATTTTCACATTCGGCTAAAATCAATTTTCCCTGATGATCGAAAAACCTGACACGCGAATCATTTTTTGAAACACGGGCTGTTATCAGGCTTGTTGAAAGGATTAGATCTTCTTTATCTTCGGAAACTTTAAAAGAACTAAAAACAGGCAAATTTTCTACCTCTGATAAATTGGGCGTATTTTTAATCTT
>CAVSGB010000187.1:0-7913 GCA_963726845.1 uncultured Bacteroidota bacterium
CAAGTTCGTCGCCTTCCTGGACGTAATCGCCTTTCTGATGCGAAACGGAACTTATCACTCCTGCTTTCGGCGCCTTAATTTGTATTGAACCTGCAAATATTAAAGAACTATCTTTAAAATTATTTCTGTCTATCGCAGATGCTTCTTTGGTTTTTATAGAAAAAAGCAATTGTCCTTTTTCTACTAAATCAGCAGGGTTTATTTCAATATTTTCAACAAATCCTGTTGCGGTTGATTTAACAATATTTTTCTTTATAAATATTGAAAATGCATTTAACTCTATCGTTTCACTCAGTGATTTAACAGCAATAGATGTAAGTGTTACAGGCGTTTTTACATCTGGAACATTTTCTGGTTCTTCAGATTTTTGCACACAACCTGTAATTATTGCAATTAGCAGGAAATTGCCTATTAATGCTTTTGAATTTATCATATTTATTGTTGCATAAGGTAATCCAATTCATTTACTATCATTAGTGTTTTAATCTGCGACTGGCTTAAATCGTGGTTTGTAGCGTTATAATTTTTCAAGCTATTTAAAAATTCGGTTATTGAAATATTCCCATAATTAAGTTGCTTTTTTGATAACGACAACAATTCTTCTGCTGTTGTCAGTTTCTTTTTAAGTTTTTCTGTAATTTCATTTGAAACATTCAATTCACCAATTAATTGCTTCAACTGGGTTGTATATTGATTTTTATAGAATGATTCATAATGATACCGGCTGTCTTCTGACATGCTTAGTTTTTCAGTTTCATATTTTCTCTGGTTACCGTCATAAATAGGAATACTGATATTGATACCTGCACTATAACCAAAATGCTGATAAATACCTAAAAACTTGCTGCTGTTAAAACCTGCATCGGCAAACCAATTGATTTTAGGCCGATATCTGTTCTCAACGGATTTTTTTTCATTTGTTATTTGCAGGCTGTCAAGTATATATTGCATAAAAAGTGGCGAAAGTATTGGGTTTGATAGTTCTTTTTTTTCAATTTCAGGTATGGCTAATTTATAATCTATTGTATCATTCAGGCCACATATTTGGTTTAACAATCTAATATCCTTTTCATATTGGCCATTTAATTGTTGAATAAGCATTTCAAGCGATTGGTTTTCAATAAGAAGCGATAAATAATCTGTTTGTTTATAGATGCCTTGAGATACTAATTTTTGAATAATATCCAATTCTGACTGTAACAATTTAAAAAAAACATGATTAAACTGTAAATCACTAAAATCAACATAGGCAGTCAGGTATTGGTTTGTAATGGCACGAATTAAATCATGGGTTAATATTTTAGATGTATTTGCAAGCGAACGTTTTTGAATGGAAATACTTTCATATTTGTTACCAAGGGTTTTTCGGTTAAAAACAGGTTGCGATACAGAGACCAATCCGGAATAATTTCCTCCATTTGTTATAGCATCATCGTACCCAAAATGATTATATTCCGGTGCTGCCATCAATTGCCCGTTTAAAACCACCTGTGGCATTCGCGATGAATTGACTAACAAACTATCAAGAGAAGTCGAATTGATCTGATTTTGATAATCCTTTAATAATGGGCTATTGGTTAATCCTTGTTTTATGAAATAGTCTAAAGTCTGAGCATTAATACATGATATATTAAAAATAAGTAAGAAGGTTAAAAATATTTTTTGAGTTTTAATCATAATTTTATTTCTGTATACTCCACTCTATGATTGAACGTTTTAAGAAAAAGCCTTCACCTTTTAAGATGAAAGCTTTTAAATCAAAATTTACCAACTATTATTAAACTATTCAAAAAAACTATCTATATTTTCTGGTATATCTGTAAACAATTTCACCTTTTGAACTAACGAAATTCAGTTGCATGGTATCAGCCTTAAATGAAATCAATGAAAATGCAGGCAATGATTTGCTGAATACTGTCATAGCATTTGTACTGTCACGACGAGGTTCACCACCAGCTCCGGTGACAATATAATCAACCTGACTGTTTTTTTCACGCAAGTGCTGTAAGTCGTGGTCGTGGCCACAGAAATAAAATTGAACATGATATTTATCAAAAATAGGCTTAACGTGTAGGATAATTTCTTTTGTGTTTCCATGGGTTGGGCTTGCTGAATAAACGGGGTGGTGACCAAAAACAATTTTCCATTGTTCCTTCGAATTGGCCAATGTTTCTTTTAGCCATTTAAGTTGCTTTGTTGTATCCTGTTTTGTGATTTCCGGATAATTTTCCGGGTGTTTACGATACTCTTCAACAAAAGGCGGAGTATCGAGGAAAATAAAACGAACCGAAATGGAATCATTTATTTTTCTTGCAAATGAGTAATAGTGATCAGTTAAGCGCCACCTGCGGCTGATTTTGGAATAATCAATTTCTGCCTGTGGGCTACCGTGATAATCGTGGTTCCCAAGCACAGGGAACCAATCAACCAACATGGAAGGCTGTTTGTAAATATTCTCAAAATTAGATAACCAGAGAGGATCTTGAGTTGAAGCAACTCCATTTATTTGAAAATTATCACCACAGGAAACAATAAATTTAGGTTCTATACTATCGGCAACCATTGCCATTCCATCTGCAACTTCCTGTTGATGCTTAAATCCGTTCCAACCCCAATCGCTGACAATAAAAAAATTGAAAGCGCCCCTGATTTTTTTTACATGGTTTTGGGCGGGAGTTGTATTTATCTGGCCTTTATCTTTACAATTACATGTGCAGGAAACAACAGTGACAAAAGCAGAAATTATTAATAAATAAAGTATTTTTTTCATTCGAATATATTTTAGTTAAACATCTAATAATATTATTGTTGATTCGAATGGAACATCCATTTTTAATTTATATCATTATTGTGTATCATAGTGCATGGATGTTTCATATCTGTTTAATTAAATGAAATTATTTAACAGTGGCAATATCTATTACCACAAAAGTTCCGGGAACTATTTTAGGTTTTGCATTTGGGTTATCATCATCGTCGGCCTCTTTTAAATTGGCAGTTGACATGTAAATATGATGCGTTTTCCTGTTTACAGCAATTGTCTTGGCGCCTTTTTGCGTTTGGAAATTTTCCACAACTTCAAATGAATCCTTATTATCCTCTTCAATTACGGTCATAGTACCTTCTCCATTTGAGGTATAAATGTATTTTAGTTCAGGATCAAATGCGGCCCCATCAACGCGTTCACCAATTGGAACCGTTGAAACAACCTTGCCTGATTCTGCATCCACTATTACCATTAATTTATTATCACACGCGCTGAACAAACGATGCGTTTCATTATCTAAGGCCAATCCGGTAGGCCCTTCACCCGGTGCCAATGGCCAGACATTTTCAACTTTAAACGTTGCCGAACTAATTTTGCAAACCATGCTCTCTTTTTCAAAATTTATATATACTTTGCCTTTGCCATCAGAAACAAAACCTTCAGGCTTGCCATCTACAGGTATGGTAGCAATTACTTTATCTGAAGCAGGATCTATTACACTCAGGTTTTTCGATTTTCCGTTACAGGTAAAAACTTTTTTGCTAAATGAATCGTAATAAATTGCATCGGGCCTATACCTGATGCCAGTATGCGTGTGGTTACTTTCAGCGTTTTGGTATTGAATACGGTTACCAATGTGTCTTTTCCACTGCTTATATATCCTTTATTAAGTTCAGTTACTATTGCAATTCCATGTACCCCTTTCATCCCGCTAATTGTTCCAACCAATTTTCCGCTGGTTTCATCAATAACCTGAACGATTGTAGCATGCGATACATAAAGCATACCTGATTCATCATCAGAATAGAGGTAGTCCCAACCTCCATCGCCTTCGAGGTGGATTTTATTTACTATTTTATATTTGCTGGCAACAGTTGCAGCATGATTATACATAAGTGAACTTCCCAAAAAAAGAGAAGCGATAATTAGTTTTGTTCTCATAAAAATATTATTAATAATTGTTTATATAAAAAACAGAATTAAAGCAAAGAGTATTCCTGCGCCAGCAATGATAATTCCTCTGCGAAAAAAAGCGGTTCCTTTTTTAAACATCCAGAACGATGAAAACACCATAAAAAGCAGAAGCAGCCCAAAAATTGTATTAATCCAATGTAAAGGAGCTTTGGTTTTTACTTTATGGATATTTATGAATTTATTAAATGGAAAAATATTTTCTTTTAGTGTATAGTTTGCTTCCCCGGTTACTTTATTGTACATCCCATTTTCAAAAAACATGGCATTGCCTTCAGATTTTTCAACAATTAAATCTTTCATGTGAAGCGTTTTCTTTAGTTCAGAAATATATAGATTTGGCAACAATATTTTTTCAACTTTGATATCGTGTTTTAAAAAATCTGTATCCCTGAAAATAAGTGCTATACCGCTTAGGGCATAAATTATGACCAACCCTGCGATAAAAAAACCAATGTCGCGGTGCCATGCCCGTATGATTTGATTGATTGTTTTCTTATCCATTTATTTTCTTACCATTTTTCTGAAGAGATGCGATTCATTTTTAGCTCATTTTTTAGTTTCTTTTCAACGGTCTTCCTTTTATAAGACCGCTGAAAAGAGAACTAATTTACTTATGAAAAATATTTACTTTTTTAAGAATTTGCCGGTTTCTATTGTTGAACCTTGCAACACGCGGATTATATACAACCCACTAGAAAGATCAGACACATTTATTTTTAATTGATTTGCAACATTGGTTGTTGAAAAAACCACTTTACCTTGCAAATCAATAATTTTGACCTGCATAATCCCAATTGATTGACTGGTCAGATTTAATTCATTGACTACAGGATTTGGATAAACGGATAACCCAAGATTGCCTGATAATTTAGTAACATTAACCGGGGCAACATATCCGGGATATAACGTAGGTAAATGTTTGTTGCCAGATTTATCTGCAGGATAAGCTCCCAAATCTTTATTCAAAGACATAGCAGTACCCACAGCAGCGCCAGCTGAAAATGATGTCCAAAGCGTGGCAGTGGTTGTTCCGGCACCAATAGCAGGCGAACCGGTTACTAAAGTTGGAATATTATTATCTACAGTATCAACAGTGATGTCGGAACTCCATTTGGTAAATAAGGTACCGCAAGCTGCAAGGCCAGCAGCAATTTTGTCCGTTGTTTGCTGAGTTCCTGCTGCTCCTGGAATATATGCATTATTTGTAAATGAGTCTGTTGTGGCACTATACAAATAAATTAGGTTATTGCCATATTTGGTATTATTAATGTCTGCTTTAGAAGTAATATTAATCCCATTACGGCAGGCCACAATAATATTGTTATAAATATTGGCAGCAGCAAACTGGTCGATTAGGATTGCAGAAGAAAGTTCGCCTACTTTACGCCATGAGCCGTTAAGCATGGTGTTATTATAAATATTCAATTTTGTTTGGGGCGTAAAAACTGTTTTGGAAGTATTTAATTTAATACTGCTGTTTGCTGAACTCCAAATATAGTTATAAGCAATATCGCCCTGTACGCCAGCCTTGATATTCATTAAATCGCCATCCGGGCCACCCAAACGTTGCAGGACATTTCTTTTAACACTAACAGTAATATAACCTTTTAAATGAATTGCATCGTCCATGCCGCCAAACATCCAGTTGTCTTCGAAAATAATTTTGGCGTGGCCATTATAGCTCTGGCTGCCTTCTACATCGAAGCTTGCCTGGAAACCCCCGCTACCGTCCGGCACCACCCGTGTAATCGATATGGGTGAATGTTACACTTGCATATAAACAGGTTGAGTCAAGAAGAAGTCCACCCCACCAGCCCGATACGCCAAGGCTGTCGTGAGCAATTTTTTCATTAATTGCAGTAAAAATGATCGGATTGGCATCGGTACCATTGCAAATAAGTGTGCCTGCAATTTCAATATTGTAATTTCCCGTTGCTAGAACTGTTACACCAGGCATAATTTTTAAAGTGTCGTCTATAAGAGCACTGCTGTCCAGAGTATAAGTACCCGCTGTTAAAGTTAAATTCTTTGTATATTCCCCACCCAGGCTGGTAGAGTTTGCACTTATTGCTTTTTGAAAGTGCCTGGTTGCTCCATTTGCTAACCCAACAAAGAGAGCCAATACCATTGATAACAAGTAAATCTTTTTCATAGCTTTTTCGTTTTTAAATTTTTATAAATTAAATTTTAATCCTATATAATAACTTTGATAGTTATACTTTTTTTCAAAAAGCAAATTCCCTTGATCCCTCATGTTGGTGACAACAGGACTATTTAAGATATTGGAGAGTTTTACAACAACAACAAACCTTTTACCTATCTTTTGATCAAGAGTGAGTCCAAGGTTATTGTAGTTTGCCTGGTATAAATCTTCCTTATAAACTGTGCTTGGAATTGATAAATAATATCCCTGCATGGTATATACAATATTGAATCGAAAGCCCCAGTTTGGAATGCGATAACTCAGGCTAAGATTAAAAAGGTTGGGCGATTGCCCTACCAATGACCTGGTTTGATTTTTGTTCGTGGTACTATCAAAAACACCGTTTGTAATTACATCGTATATTTTCGGTACAACTATGGCGGAATGTGTATAGGTATAGTTGGCGTTGACCGCAAAATTTCCAAAGTTTTTCATGGCTACTAACTCCAGTCCATAATTTGTGCAATGGGCAATATTTTGATAGGATGTATATTCACTTCCTGGCTGTACAATATTTTCAATAGCGCTAAATAATTGTTTATAAAACACACCTGCTGACAGTACATCTTCAGATTGCGGGTATATTTCGTAACGAAAATCGTAGCAATCGGCAATTGCTCTTTTTAAACCAGGAGTTCCACTTGATGATCCTGCACGGGCATCATCGGTAAGTTCTCTATACATGGAAGGCCTTCACTTCCAGCTAGGCCAATCATGCGATGAGTCCACTTTGGGCGTTAGTTCGTGGGCCGATATCTGTTTCTACGACGCCAATACCGTATCAGGGATCCATCAGTATTTGACTTCGATTCGCTCCCTTCCGGTTAAACTCAAAGTGAACTCCGAGCCTCGAACCGGAGTGGAGGACGTATGATGTTCAAGAAACTCGGGGTCATTTTCGGTGGGTTCGCTCTGCTGGCAGTGGCCGTCTACGGAGTCAGGCTCTGGGTGCAGAGTTCGCGGACCGAGGCCGGGGACCGGGCCTTGGCGCAGACCGCGGACTGGGGCCAAGGCCCGAGTCTGGCCGCCCGTCTGATGGTCGACGAATATGGGCCGCCGCAATGGGTGGGCGAGGGCCGCCTGGAATGGTTCACGGTGCCGCCCTGGAAGAGGATCGTGGTCACGAACTCGACCTCAGGGTTCCTGGAGCACGCGGTCACCTACCGCATCCCGCCTGAGAAGCTGCCGGAGCTGCGCCGCTTCCACCGGGGCCTGAGCGTGGACATGGAGAACGGCGAGCTCGCGGCCCGCGGCGAGAGCAAGGAGGACAACCTCCTTGCCTCAACCTCGCCAACGACATCGCGCTGGGCAAGAGGACCGCGCCGGAGGCCGATCGAGTTCTATGAGAACACGATCCGCAAATCCATGGCCGGGAAGGCGTCGATCTACATGGAGCGTCTGCTCTTCGCGGTGACGCTGCCTCGCGAAGCGGAGATGCCCGGAGCACCATTATGAAAAGCAGACTATCCCTGTTGGCGATGGCCCTGCTGGCCGGATGTGCCAGCGCGCCTAGAGTGCCGGATGTCGCGGTCATGCCTGGGCCCGGCAAGAGTTTCGAGCAATTCGCAGCGGACGACCGCGCCTGCCGCGCCTATGCTGATAAGTCCTTGGGGCCCAATGCCAATCGGACAGGCTCGACGGTCATGGCGGAGGGGGCGACGGTCGGCATGATGCTGGGCGCCGCCGCCGGGGCACTACTACGGCATGGGCCATGGCGGCGCCGAGCAAGACGACGAGTCAGGCCAACAT
>CAVSGB010000188.1:0-6162 GCA_963726845.1 uncultured Bacteroidota bacterium
GGTGGTTTATCGATCGGAGGATATGGCGCTCTTGTATATTCTTTCCGCCATCCGGAAATGTTTTCTTCGTGTGTTGCATTGAGCGCGGGATTGCATACAGATGAAGAAATGTTTGACAGGTTAAAAAAGAATACGTCCGACAGTACCATATATATGGCCAGCTTAACGGAGATTCATTGCCTGTATACTGGAAAGCATTTAATGTGGTTGAAATGGCAAAAATTTATCCCAATGAAAAACTAAGTGAAGTAAAATATTACATTGATTGTGGCGATAAGGATAAATTAATAGTTGGAAATTGCAACCTTCATATGATATTAAAGAGCAGGGGAGTACCTCATGAATTCAGAGTCCGTGAAGGGGATCATAATTGGGATTATTGGCGTACAGGAATTTTTGACGGGTTAAAATTTGTGGGTAAAGTATTTCACAGGTAGAATTTTATTTTTTAAAGAAATATTAACTTTACAAAAAAATCCATGCCATGATAGCAATAACAAATACCGATTTTAATTTTAAAGGCCAGAAAAGCAAATATGTTGGGAAAGTACGCGATGTTTATAATATAGGCGACAAATATCTGGTAATGATCGTTACCGATCGTATTTCTGCATTTGATGTGGTGTTGCCAAAAGGCATACCATACAAAGGACAAGTACTTAACCAGATAGCTGTAAAATTCCTTGATGCAACATCCGATATAGTTCCAAACTGGAAAATTGTTTCACCGGATCCGATGGTTACAATAGGCCATAAGGCAGAGCCATATAAAGTTGAAATGGTAATTCGCGGATATCTCACCGGACATGCCTGGAGAGAATATAAATCAGGAAAACGTTCACTTTGTGGCATTGAATTACCTGACGGTATGATTGAGAACCAGAAATTTCCCAGGCCGGTAATTACTCCTACGACCAAGGCAAGTGAAGGCCATGATGAAGATATTTCGAGAGAATATATAATTTCTGAAGGATTGGTACCAGAGGCTGAGTACGAAAAACTTGAAGAATATACATATAAACTTTTTGAACGGGGAACTGAAATTGCAGCTAAAATGGGATTGATCCTGGTTGATACCAAATATGAATTTGGCAATAAGGATTGCAAAATATATTTGATAGATGAAATTCATACTCCCGATTCGTCGCGTTATTTTTATGCCCAGGGTTACGAAGACCGGCTAAAGAAAAACGAACAGCAAAAGCAGTTGTCAAAAGAATTCGTGCGCCAGTGGCTTATCGAAAATAACTTCCAGGGAAAAGAAGGTCAGAAAGTTCCTGTTATTCCCGATCAGTTTGTGAACGAAATTTCCAATCGTTATATTGAACTTTATGAAGGTATAATTGGCGAAAAATTTCATAAAGCCGAAGGAACAGATGTTTTAATTAGAATTGAAGAAAACGTGAAAAAAGCATTGAATAGCATTTAAAATTTTTAAAGAGATACTATTTATCAATTATTTGATTTTATTATCGTCTATCATTATCTCTTTTGTTGTCAATATTTTCGTTCTTGTTCTCTTCTTTTTTATTTCCTTCGCGTCGGCTTTTATTCAATTCCTGCTGGTGCCTGTTTTCTAAAACTTTAGTTTCTGTGTTTCTATGTTCGTTAAAGGCTTTAATCTCTGCATTATGTTGTTGCAATAGTTCTTCCTTTGGAGCGGCAGGGTTCGAAGCTTCCCGGTTGTGTATTTCAACAAGTTCGTTGTACCTTTTATCATAGTGTTCGTCATGCTGCTTCTTTTCCTGCTCATGACGCTGCAAAATATGATCTTCCGATTCATTATGTTCGTTTATTATTACATCGCTTGGTGCATTTGACATTCTTCTTTGTGAAAATACAGGCCTGAAAAACAATACCTGCTCAGAATTTGTTCTTGAAATCCCAATGTTTGAACCGGGAATCAGCTTCCACAATATTATACCTCACCACACGCCGGTTTGAAACTTTTTCAACTTCTCTAACTTCAATGCAATTATTTACAATCTGCCTGTTTACAATTGCATAATTCGTTATGTTATTTGTCCGGTTCATTAAAGTTACATTGCGACCGGTGTTCTGAATAAAACGGTTTACAAATGGGTCATTAAAAGAAATATCTTCGACAAAACACCAATTTGACCAGCGGATTCCTGTTTCAAAATTAAAATTTTCACTTCGCAAGCCATATCCTTCAGACCATTCAATTTCCGGTGGAAGAGGCGCCCATCCTATATATCCATTGCCACGCCTCCAGGCTACCCAGGCTGGAGACCAAACATTACCCGGCACCCAAATCCATCCAAAAGATTCGTTAAAAGACCATCTTCCATAATGATAAACAGCCCAGCCCCAATTGTTGTCGGCCTGATAAGTCCAGCCATTACCGGTATAAATCCAGTATCCATCGGAGTATGGTTTCCATCCGGGATAAATATTGGAAGGTTGCCATACCCATCCATACGGCTCAGTTTGTAACCAATGTCCATACGGTGCAAGTTGATCGTAAAAATAATCTATAGTTAATTCCTGGGCGTTTATTTTATTCACTGAAAATATAACTAAGAATAAAATAGTCCCTGTTACGATTTTCATTTTTTTCAACAAGTTATTTTCTGTTTTCATTTTTAATACATTATGATGCTTACTTATTGAATAATTATAGCTTTAGTATAATAAAACTTATAAATTGTATTAAACGAAAAATAAAATAGAATTAATATATTTAATTATTTTCATTATTTCCTCTTGTTATTTGATGGGGCTTGAGTATTTTGCCTGACCGGTTGCTCAACCTGATGGTTTTCCTGCTGCCTGGGAGGAGGATTATAATTTTGTTGTGGTTGCCGGGCAGGTTGGGATTGTGGTTGAATTTGTTTCCATGTATTTTGATGGTATTGCTGGGCATTTCTTATCTGGTTGAAATTTACTGACTGATTTGATGAATTGGGATTTCTTGTCAGCGGGACCTCATTTGCATGATGTTGTTCAACTTTATAATGATCTGGTATTGCAACAGTTGGTTTTTTTACCGGTTCAGGAATATTATCATGGTTAAATTGAACTTTAGAATCTCTCATGGTTACTTGTTCTTTAGAAACTTCTGCAGACAACAAAGGATATTTATTGTGTTTCTTCTGCAGATATTCAGATTGCCCAAGCTGTTGTTGCGGATTTTTGATATTATATTTTTTTCTGTCTGTTTCCATTTGACCATATTCCTTAAAACGCTGAATTCTGTCTGGATTGTCTTTGTCCCAATCTCCTTTAACCACATCCTTGTTCCCATTACGCCAATCGTTTACACTATGGCTTATGCTGTTATAGTTTATTGAATTGCGGTGACTGTTATAATAATTATAATAATGGTTTGATAATTCTGCATATTTAGAACAATGTTCGGGGTTATAAAAGTACCAATCCATGAAATATGCTGAGGGCAGTCCGAAAAAAACAATACGCCTGCCCGGGCCATAATAAAAACCCCAATCATACCAATAAGGGTATGGGTTCCAGTAATCATAGGGATACCATGACGGAAATCCGAACCACCAATTGAATGAGTTCGAATTGTAATTTGTAACATCAGGGGTCAGGGGAGTGTTATAATCTTCAGATTGATAACCATTGTCCCCGGCATATTCCTGTGCCGCCTGAACATATTCTTCCTGTACCTGCGGATTGTCATTCAAACTTTGTTTCCAGTCGTTGGCTTCCTGGGTATTTTTTTGCGTTAATACCAGGTTTAAAGAATCAGTTTTATGTAAAACCCTTTCAGGGTTCTTTTTATAATAATCACCGACAACAACAGTGTATTGCATATGGTCAAAAAGTATATTCAGTACTTCAGGCATCTTGATCATTTCTTTGAAAGAATTGATAGCTTCAGGAGGATATCCATTCAATAAAAGATTAAAATCATTATTAAAACATTTGTTCATGTTATCAATCTGAACCAGAAGTACATAATTTTTTTTAAATTTTTCCAAAGCAGTTTTACGAATTTCTTCGGGGTAATTAGCCAATATATTGTTGATTTCCTCTTCTGACTTTTTATTGCTGATAACAAGATCGGAAATTAATCCGTCAAAACGGGTAAGGTTCCAAATTTTTTCCTGCTCTTCCTTGCTAAAAGATGAAATAAGCATTTCGAATGATTCCTGTGAATTATTTTGCATTGCATTCAATTTAGCGATAACTTCAGGATATTCGGTTGCGACAAATATTATTTTTCTTGTTTCAGTCGGGTACATTGCAATTGCGTCCACAGCTTCCTGGTTATTTTGCATAACTTGTCTTAGTAATGACTTATTGTTATCCTGCGCTGAACAATTTAGCCCTGTGATAATCACGAAAATTATTGATAATGCAATGAATAAGTTTTTCATTTCAAGATTTTATGATGATTCATATAGAATGTTTAGTTTGCAGAGAATGCAACTTTAACCCATTCTTTTATATCTTTAGTACTGCCCTGCGAGCCAGATTTACCTCCTGAACCACCCCTGCTATGCCGCATGCCACCTCCCATGCCACCGGAGCCCATGCCACTGGAGCCCATTCCGCCACCGCGCGATCCGCCGTATCCCCCACCACGGCCACCAAAACCGCCTGACATTCCATCAGTATTAGAATTATCATCATCCGGTGATGGACGTGTAGGTTTTTCCATTTTCGAATTCTCAACACATATATTGACCGGATGCTTGACAATGCTGCCAAAATTACAATTGTCGCCATAAAGCTGTTTGTAGGGAATAACAATCAGGTAATTCAGGTTTCCATTATCATCAAGGGCTACATCGGTAACAAAGCCTATTGTACCTGCAAAACCATCGATTTCGGTCATTTGTAACCTTGTGTTTTCAACCAAACTTTTTTTGTCATTTGCAAAATTCTTTTCCCCAGCCTGATGCCACGGCTTTTCACCTGCTTTAAGTGCTGAAGGATAAGTTATGCTTGCATATTCTTTTTCTCTGGCAGTAGTGTCTATCCATATTCTCAAACCTGAGAATAATAATTTCCTCTGAACAGGCTCATCTATTACTTTAATACGAATCGAAAAATCTTTACCAGTATTTGAAATTTTATACAGGAAAGAATGATCCTGTGAAAGCGAAAGTGAATCGGATAAATTGAAGGTGGCATCTGCTGTTTTTGATGAAACTGCTTCCGGCCGGCTTAGGTAAATTGGTTTCTTGCTACATGAAACCAGCGCCAGGATAAATATTGAAATTAAATAGAAATTGTTTTTTGAAAACATACCGTGCAATTTGAATTAAATTGGTGCAAAGTTATTCAAAGAAAGAAATATTTATTGTACTTTTTTAGCAACCCTGAAAGAAAGACTATCCACACTAAATGAAGTGAATATCCCCAGGCCATTGTCGATATTGGTGAAAGGTTCGTTTAAATCGATTGTGCTTTGCGACCGGCTTTGGTAAAGGTTTGCGTAGTCCTTTGTCACTTTATATAATTTAAATTCATAATTGCCATAATTCGACATGGAAGATGCCGAAATCTTGTATGATGAAGACTGGATTGGGCTCGATTGAAGCCTTCTCGTAAAATTGCCCCTTACAGTATCAATTGCCGTAACACCGTGCCGTGGATTGGTAGATACAAAAGTTATGGGCTTTAAAGTACTGTCCTTGTATGTGAGAAGTATAAAATAATATTCCTTGTCAGGATCTGGTCAGCTTACCAGTACAGAAGAAGTATCAGTTATTCCCCTGAATGATGTTAAAGTTGTATCTATTGTAAGAACCGTGTCGGAAATTTGAAAACCAGTCTGGATTATCAGGTACAACAGTTTGGGCAGTAATAATGCTGTTATTATAATTAATTTTAAGAGAATACGTCTGACCGGCAGAAATTACTAAGTTGGAATTACAATTATAATAACCTGCTACAGCAGAGGGCGTCAGTTGATATGTTATGCCATTATTAGCTATCGAAACACTGGCATTGGGTATGCCCAGAAACAAGGTGTCCGGGCTGTTTAACAATACAGCTTGTGTAAGCCGGATGCTGTCAACTGATTTACCTGTATACAAATATCCTTCCACGACAATCATACCTGCCCCATGTTCATTGCTTAAATTTTCTTTTTCGCAGCTTACAACTACCAGGGTTATTAAAATGAATATGAATATAAATATATTTTTCATTGTCTTATTAATT
>CAVSGB010000189.1:0-5148 GCA_963726845.1 uncultured Bacteroidota bacterium
GCAAAAAGTAGGAAAAATATTTTATGACAAAACTTCTTCTTTCTGTTTATAGGATGTTTCTTTTTGCACATCGGAAAAATCGATAATATTTTGTGATACCAGTTGGGCAATATCAACAACAGTTTTTTCAGTTACATTATCAAAAGTCTTTTTACAAAGTGGACAGGAAGTGACCAGCATTTCTGCATTTTCTATCCCCAATTTATCTAATGTTTCTTGGGCAATTACCTTTTTTCGGAAGCAGTAAGATAATTATTTCCCAGACTTCCTCCACAGCACAGGCTTTTTTCAAATGAATATTTATTATCAATTAGTTCTGCAACCTCATTGATAATTCGACGAGGTTCAATATAAACTCCGGAATTCCTTCCCAATTCACAAGGATCGTGATAAATAGCTTTTAAAGAAGATTTTCTGACTTCAATTTTTCTGCCTTCTAAAAGTTTTAATATAAATTGCGAGTGGTGCAACACTTCAACATTAAGTTTATATTCTTCCCTGAAAGCCTTGTAACAAATCGGACATGAAGTGACCAATGTTTTGGCTCCTGATGAATTTATTGCAGCAGTATTTAAATTTACCAATGTCCGAGCAGATTCTAATTGGCCAGAAAGCCTTAAAGGCCTGCCACAACATATTGTTCCAGATTCATCGAAAAAATTCCAGTTTATACCAGAGCAATCAAGAATTTTAGCCATTGATTTTTTTATTGCTGGCGTAAGGTGGGTCATGCATCCGGCAAAATATAACACGTCTGCTTTTTTTGAAAAATAATTAGGAACATAAGAAAAATTGCTATCGAGCCGATAGTTACTTTCAATACGTTTTGCAAGCCTGATCCCTGTACTTTCAATACCGACAGGGCAAGCGGTGTTACAGCGGCCACACATCAGGCAATTTTCAGTAACTTCGGTTGTAAGTTTTTTATAACGTATATCCCTGATAAAATAAGTAGGCTGGATATTCCTGATGCCGATTGCTTCGTTAAGCTGACAGGCATCAATGCAAATCCCGCATCGGGAACAGGAATTTATTTCTGCTTCCATTAATGAATTTATTGAAGTAGAGCGCTTAGCACTGGCATTCCGAAGAATAATGAGCATAGGTTCTGATAGAATATGCATATATCGTGAAAACGGCAACATAAAAAAGAATGTGCCTAAGGCAAACGAATATGCCCACCATGTTGGATAAACTAAGTTTTCGACAGGAAGATGGGCAGCAAAAAAATGACCCAGCGAACCGGTCATAAAACTGCCATTGTTATAAATTCCCGAAGTAAAGCTTTCGGCTAATAAACGCAAAGGGAAAATAAGCCAAAGGGAAGTAAGTGCTAATTTATCCACATTATTATGAACTGTAGATTTCTTTATCCCAAAAATTTTCGAATTTATTCTTTTGAACATTGCAAGGGCAACTCCTGAAAGGATCATTAGAAGCAGAAAATCCATGATAAAATTTGAACCACGGCCAAAAAAATGAGGCAGCGGGGTTGGTTCGAAAAACCTAAGAAAAATTGGAACATATGGAGGATTGATTGTATATTCGGAATAGAATTTAATTTCAATATTGCCAATAGCTATTAACAAAAACCATCCAAAAGCCAGGCTCATGTGCATGTACCCGAGCAAAGGGCTTGCTTTATATACTTTTTTGTGCAATAATGATTCGTTGAATATTTCTTTTACAGAAATTATAAACGACCTGCTAAATACGTGATGCTTTAAACCAGACTTTTCTTCCAGGCTTAATGCTTTAACCCATCCGGAAAATTTTATTGCCAGAAAGGTAATCACGAACATAAGTCCTGCAAAAAAAGGCGTTACAAACCAATCGAATTTCATTATTATTAAATTAGTTTTTAAAGGTATAATGGAACACCCATGATGTTGATTTTATTACTATCGTGTTTGCGTTTGCAAAACATGGGTGTTTCATAATATGAAGTCCTTTTTAGTTATTTGATAATTCAGTAATTTCTTTCTTTATAGTCATTATAACATTGCGTGTATTAACGCTTCGTGGACAAACCAAAGTGCATTTACCACAAAACATACATTTGGCGATTTCTTTCAATAAATTATTTGTCTCTCCACGCGAAATCATAACATTAACCAAACGCAAACTGAAATTTGTAAAATTTGCAGCACTGCAAGTTCCCGCACACGAACCACAAGCAATGCATAATCCAAACGATGGTTCTACTACCAAAATTCTTGACAAAATCATCCTGTTGTTATTGTCAAAGTCAACCTGGTTGTCTTTATTTACGGTATATCCCCAATTTGGCATTTTTTATTTAGTTATTAGTTTTTGGTTGTTTGATGTTAGCATGAAAATAGTCTCAATTATTTCTTAAATAGGCTGCGGCATGAATAGCGGCGGATCTTGCATCAGCCAGTGTTTCGGAAACTGATTTTGGCCCTGTGCATGTTCCACAGGTATAAATTCCTTCGCACCCTGAAAAGTTCAATTTTGCATAGTTGTCAACCGTTTTAAGAAAATTATCCTTATCTTTTGTAATTCCTATCCTTTCTGAAATTTCACATGTCCCTTTGGATGAAACCATTCCAACCAGCAATACCACTAAATCGACAGTCATTTTAATAGGTTTGCCAATTAAAGTATCTTCTGCTTTAAGAACAATTGAGCCATCCTGGTTTTCACATGCTTCGGACAAGCGTCCGCGTATAAAACGAATACCGTACTTTGATTGTGCTTCATAATAAATATCCTCAAAATATCTGTCGTACATGCGCAAATCCATGTAAAAAGAATATACCTCGGCGGCGGGTATTGCCTGTTTTAATTCAATCGCCTGTTTTACACCGGTAACGCAGCATACTTTTGAGCAATAAGAATTCCCAACTTTTTCATCACGCGAGCCCACGCAATGGATAAAAGCAATTCGTTTGGGTATTGCCCCATCTGATGTTTTAATTGTTTTTCCTGAATTGAACTTTTCTTCTAATTCGGCGCTGGTTATCACGTTATCATAAATTCCATAACCGTATTCTTCTTTCTTCAAAGCATTGAATAAATCGAACCCGGTTGCAACAATCATTGCATTTACATCAAAATTTTGCCCGTCTGTAAGGCTCAGTTTAAATATGCCATTATTACGCTGAAGCTTATAAAGCTCAGCTCCAAAATAAATTTCAACCTTATCATGAATTGCATTTTTTAAGAAACTTATAATATCTTTTGCAGGCTTATAATCTGGGAAAAGCTGGTGCCAGTCTGCAACATGCCCGCCTAGTTTATTTCCCTTTTCGAGAAGAATGACTTCATAGCCCATAGCAGCAAGTTGGCCTGCAGCTTCCATGCCTGCTATTCCACCACCGATTACCGCTACTTTTCTATTCTTCATCCGAATATATTTAAGTTAACATGTTAAATTTCAGCTATTTGCAACAGAGCAGGTAGGCAAACATTTTTAGTTGCTCCACTCCCACAAGGCCGGAACACTTGCCGATCGCGAACCTTCATGGTGTTGCTGTCGTATCTTACTATCAATATTCATGTCCTTTTGTGGCTGCTCCTTTGAAGTTAGTTTGTACAACCATGAAGGTTTCATGAGACTATAATTTGTTTAAATAGTTATATAACAGCACGTTGTGACTGATCAAGTTGCTATCTTTTTAGTTGCCGGTCTCGCACAAAATCTGCCCACAAAACCAGCCGGCGAACCTCCATGCATTTGCTCTCGTTCTTCGAACTATATTCATGTCCTTTTATGCTTCTGTCCTTTAAATTAAATTTTACAAGCATGGAGGTTTCATTTGCTATAATTGTTTTTAACAACAAGTTTTTAAAACGTCAGGCATTTCTGGCTTTCCAATAAATTTGTCGTTTTTGCCTAAATATTTTTTATGTATATTGTATTCTATTCCCATTTTATCAAGCAATGGTTCCACTGCAACCTGATGAACCTGCAACCCAATATCCCAGGGATCGTATCCAAGAACCAAGCCGGCAACTTCCTCAAACGTAAAAACAGGAATTCCCATGCCATCTTGTCCATAAGTTTTGCCTTCGAGTTCGGCAATTGCGTACTGCCATTTATCCAAAAACATTGGGCAGCCAGGACAATTTGTAATAATCATATCAGGCTTGTATGGCTTCATCGATTCAAATTTCTTTTTCGAACAGGCAATTGAAAATCCTCGATTGGCCAGCACAAGATATTGTCTGAAACCAAACCCGCAGCAATGACGTCTCTCAGGATAATCTATAACTTCTCCACCCCAGGCTTCAACCATGCCAACCAAAACGTAAGGATATTCAGCCCCTCCTACTCCTTTACCTGGAAACATTTTCGCATAATGACAACCAATATGCTCAACGACTTTCAAAGGTTCGCCGGTATTTGCATTGATTAATTTGTATTTTGCTTTTGCTGCTAATTCGTTTCGGAATTTATAAATTATGTCGCTGGCATGTGCAAGGTTCTTTGGAATTTCAAATTCACGGCCCGTCGCTTTTTTAAGGTTAATGCGGGCTTTTTCTAATAATTCCGGATAGTGTGCCCACACATCCAGCACTTCGGTGTAAATTCCAAATGAAGTTATACAGGAAGGAACAAGGTTGTTATAACCATGTTCGGTCATAAGTGCAAATTGCCTGGCAACAACGGTCATCGTGGTTTCGAAAGGAACAATATCGCCATGAAATCCAATACCTGTACAGGTTGTGTGGGATGGTTCCTCGAAAATGTCCTTCTTCAATTCTTCTTTCATTATCCGAAGGAATACAGCCTCAGCCCCGGGGAAAAAATTTTGCCGAACACAACTTCTAACATAAAAATAATTATCTTCAGCAATTTCTTTCTGATAATTTTTCCAAACCGCTTTTTTGGCCTCGTTATTCATTCGTGTTTTACATTATGTTGCTGGTTATTCTTTGAAAAAATTTCTTCCACATAGTTATTGTCTAACCCTTTTCCTAACTCAATTCCCATTTCAGATGCCTTTTCTCTTGAAAATTTTTCAATTTTTTCAAACCTTTCTGTAGCTCCAGTCAAATCAAAAATATCTTTTATTTCTTTTAACGCTTCGACGGGAATTTTTCGCATGATTCCCGACCGGCACCTTTATAATTTGCTCCCAATCGTTCCATTACATCACCCCAATGCTTTTGACGCCAATC
>CAVSGB010000190.1:0-12604 GCA_963726845.1 uncultured Bacteroidota bacterium
GGGATTTCACCACCGGTTCTGTTGCATCATTTCTTATGGAATATTATGGGTTTAATCCTGATTTCATCCCACAAATATTACCAACATTTTCAAATCAGGGTGAAGTAAGTACTGAAGCAGCCCTGGAATTAGGGCTGGCAAAAGGGATTCCTGTTGCTTACCGCGCCGGTGACCAGCCAAATAATGCTTTTTCATTAAATGTTTTAAATCCCGGAGAAATTGCAGCAACGGCTGGCACATCAGGTGTTGTGTATGGAGTAAGCAGTGAAATTAAATACGATCCGCAATCGCGTGTCAACACATTTGCACATGTGAACCACGAGTGTAAAAAAGCCCGGTTGGGAGTCCTTTTGTGCATTAACGGAACAGGAATTTTAAACTCCTGGATGAAAAAAAATACCGGCTTTGCCGATATTTCATACGAAAAAATGAATGAAGTTGCAGCTTCTGTTCCCATTGGTAGTGGCGGGCTTTCAATTCTTCCTTTCGGAAATGGTGCAGAGCGTATGTTGGGAAACAAGGATATTGGATGTATAATCAGCAACCTGAGTTTCAATGTCCATTTCAACAAACATCTTTTGCGTGCATCGCAGGAAGGGATTGTATTTGCTTTTCAATATGGCATGGAAATTATGAAGAATATAGGCATTTCACCGTCAGTTATCAGGGCTGGAAAGGCAAATATGTTTTTAAGCCCAATTTTCAGGGATACTTTGGCCGCTGTTTCAGGAGCAACAATTGAACTTTATAATACCGATGGCGCTCAGGGCGCAGCAAGAGGTGCCGGGGTAGGGGCAGGGATATATAAATCCTTTGTCGATGCGTTTTCAGGTTTGAAGAAGCTTGAAACAATTTATCCGGCAGAAGCAAATAAGCAGCAATATATTGAAGCTTATGAAAACTGGAAAAGAAATTTGGAAAAAGTGATGAAGGGAAGTTCAGAATAAATGAATAACAGAAGAACTGAATAACAGAAGAACTGAATAACAGAAGAACTGAATAACAGAAGAACTGAATAACAGAAGAATAGAAGAATAGAATATCTGAATAACTGAATAACAGAAGAACTGAAAAAGAAAGGTTGTATTTTTAAAAAGTCCAATATTCAAATCTTCCGATCTTCCAATATTCAAATATTCAATTTTCCCAATCTTCCAATCTTCAGATCTTCTGTAATTCAGATATTCATTAAAAAATTCATTAATAAACATTTAAAAATAAAATTATGGCAGTAACAATTGGAAACAAAGAGTACTTCAAGGGTATTAACCAGATTAAGTACGAAGGACGCGAATCAGGCAATCCGCTTGCATTCAAATGGTATGATGAAAATAAGATAGTAAACGGTAAAACCATGAAGGAATATTTCCGTTTTGCTATGGCCTACTGGCACACATTGTGCGGAACTGGTGGCGATCCGTTTGGCCTTGGCACAAAAGAATTTCCCTGGAACCAGGGCGGTGACGTACTTGGAAAAGCAAAAGCAAAAATGGACGCAGCATTCGAATTCATGACAAAAATAGGGATACCTTTCTATTGCTTCCACGATTTTGACCTTGTAGAGGAAGGTTCATCAGTAGTTGAATCTGAAAAAAGGCTGCAGGCAATGGTCGATTATGCCAAAGAAAAACAAAAAGCATCAGGTATAAAGCTTCTTTGGGGAACAGCCAATGTTTTTTCAAATCCACGTTATATGAACGGAGCTTCAACAAATCCAAATTTTGATGTTGTTGCATATGCCGGTTCGCAGGTAAAAAATGCAATTGATGCCACTATTGCATTGGGTGGCGAAAATTATGTATTCTGGGGAGGCCGTGAAGGTTATGGCAGTTTATTAAATACCAATATGAAACGTGAACTCGAACACATGGGCCGTTTTCTCACCATGGCACGCGACTATGCACGCAAACAAGGCTGGAAAGGGACTTTCCTTGTTGAACCAAAACCGATGGAACCAAGCAAACATCAGTACGATTTTGATACTGCAACAGTAATCGGATTTTTAAAAGCGCATGGCCTTGAAAAAGATTTCAAAATGAATATTGAAGTAAACCATGCAACCTTGGCACAACATACATTCCAACACGAACTACAGGTGGCTGCTGACAACGGAATGTTTGGAAGTATCGATGCCAACCGTGGCGATAACCAAAATGGTTGGGATACAGACGAATTTCCTGTAAACCTTTACGAATTGGTCGAAGCCATGCTGGTGATTGTTGAAACAGGCGGTTTCACGACTGGAGGCGTAAATTTCGATGCAAAAACCCGTCGTAATTCTACTGATCTTGAAGATATTTTCATCGCCCACATTGGCGGAATGGATACATTTGCCCGCGCTTTGCTCATTACCAATGACCTTTTGGCAAAATCGCCTTACAAGAAGTTGCGTACCGAACGCTATGCATCGTTCGATAGTGGTAAAGGTTCAGAATATGAAAAAGGAAAGCTTACACTTGCAGACCTTCGCGATATAGCTGCAGCCAATGGAGAACCAAAGCAAATCAGTGGCAAACAGGAACTCTTTGAAGGGCTGATTAATCAATATATTTAAAAAAGAGCCCTACCTGACCTCCCCGAAGGGGAGGAACAAGTTGACAGCTTAACAATGAAAAGCATTTGAATAATATTTTCTAAATACTAACCAAGTTCTTCTTCTCCTCCCCCCTTCGGGGGAGGCCGGGATGGGGCTTCTAAACAACTACTACTATGGCATTTATTGACACTTCATCGAAAACAGGTACATCAAGCTTTCAAAAAGGAAGCACTATGTATTTGGTTATGCTTACACTCGTGGCTACATTGGGTGGCTTGCTTTTTGGGTATGATACTGCTGTTGTAAACGGCGCAGAAAAGTCGTTGGTTGAGTTTTATATTTATAAAATTCAATCAGGCGCTTATGTTTATGTTTCAGATATATATACTGTTATCAGTCAATACAGAATAATGATGACCCTGGTACTTTATTTTGTTTTCATTATTATTTCCGGACAAGTAATAAGGCTACTGGGTACAAAGAAAGGTGGCATAATCAGCATTGCAATAATTGCTATACTTACTATATGGGTAGTAGGTTTTCTGAAGAAAGCAATTCCCACTGAAGCTGATGCATCTTTATTAAAAGACACGGCCGATGCCGTAAAGGGTTTTGTTGTTGCAAGCGCTTTAATAGGTTGCGTAATCGGTGGCGCTTTGGCCGGGTTTATTTCCAAATCGTTCGGACGTAAAAATGGTCTGATCATTGCCGCAATAGCCTTTTTTCTATCTGCAATTGGCGCATGGAAACCTGAAGCATTTAATTTCTTTGGTACTTTAGATGTATATTCTTTTGTTGTATATCGTATTATTGGTGGAATCGGAGTTGGAATCGCATCCATGATTTCGCCTATGTATATTGCTGAAATTGCACCTGCAAATGTCAGGGGAAAATTGGTTTCTTTTAACCAGTTTGCGATTATTTTCGGTATGCTGGTAATATATTTTGTAAATTATTTTATTGCCAGGCAGGGAAATGAACAATGGCTTATTACTGAAGGTTGGCGCTGGATGTTCTTTTCAGGGGCTATTCCCGCCGGAATATTTCTTGTATTATTATTTTTTGTTCCTGAAACACCAAGATACCTTGTTTTGAAAGATAAAGAAGAAAAAGCGCTTAAAGTATTGAAAAAAATCGCCGGAGAAGAAAATGCGCCAAAAATATTGGATGAAATAAAAAGCACTTTACATGAACACAATGCTCCCTGGCTTACTTATGGTTTTCTTATCATTTTTGTTGGTATCATGTTATCAGTTTTCCAGCAATTCGTTGGTATCAATGTGGTACTTTATTACGCCGGGAATATTTTCCGTAATATGGGAGCCTCGACCGACAGCTCTTTGCTCCAAACAATAATTGTTGGTTCTGTTAATTTGCTTTTTACTGTTGTTGCCATTCTGACAGTTGACAAATTTGGACGCAAACCTTTGATGATAATTGGTTCGCTTGGAATGGCCGTAAGTATGGCAGCACTTGGTTGCACATTCTTTTTTGGCGGCAGTGAATTATCAAAAGCAGGAGGCCTGGCGGCATTAATTTTTATGCTCACATATACTGCTTCTTTTGCTATGAGCTGGGCCTGTCTGCTGGGTATTGCTTTCCGAAATATTTCCAAACAGCATCCGTGGGGCGATGTCTATTGCTGTGGCAGCACAATGGATTGCCAATTGGATTGTTTCACTTTCATTTCCTATGATGAACGACAATGTATGGCTCACTTCTAAATTCAACCACGGCTTTTCATACTGGATTTATGGTTTAATGGGAATTATATCTGCAATCTTCATGTGGAAAATGGTTCCCGAAACCAAAGGAAAAACCCTTGAAGAAATGGATGGCCTTTGGAAAAAGAAATGAAACTATTTTAACTTGAAAACAAATCCATCTTACATGTTGATGGATTTGTTTTTTTTATGGTGCTCAATTTAACAAACAAGTGTTTGCACCGAATAGTTAAAAAACAAAGAATGCCACTAAAACACAAAGATACCATAATTTACAAAATACTGATAATTAGTGTTCTGATTTGGTGATAATTAGCGTTTTTGTGCTTTGGTGGCTATAAAAGACTTTTTGGAGTGCCCTCAAACATAAATTATTCAATTCAATATTTCACCGATAATTTATACCTGTTTGCCGAAAATACTTGTAAATTGAGTACTTAAAGCATTTATCTTTGACCTTGTTTTAAAATTGTTATTATGGAAAGATATTATGGAAATCATCATGGAAAGTTTAGCAAACCGAGAAAACTTGCCTTTGGGATGATAATTCTGGTGTTGGGTGCATTATTGCTGGCCGATAATCTTGGGATGATGCCGTGGGGTTTAAAATCAATTGTATTTTCCTGGCAAATGTTGTTGATAGTTATAGGAATACTTAATCTTTTTGGCCGTCATAGCTTTACCGGGGTAGTATTAATTTTTATTGGAGGTTTCTTTTTATTGCCTGAAATTTTTGCCTTTGCATTTAGCTTCTCAAAACTATTCTGGCCTTTATTGTTGATATTTGTTGGAATATTGATTATCTTCAGACATGCGCTGGGATTAAACCGAAATGGCAAATTTGAAAATATTCCTAACAGACCAACCGGAGACAATACTGAAGGTTTTATTGATGAGGTAAATATTTTTGGCGGAAGCAAACAGCGTTATATGAGCCAGAGTTTTAAAGGTGGTAAGATTACATCCATCTTTGGAGGTTCTGAAATTGATTTGACACAGGCATGTCTTGCAGAAGGTACCAATATACTTGAATTGGTTTGTATTTTTGGAGGTTCTTCTATAATTGTTCCGTCAGACTGGTATGTACGTTCCGAAATTGTTTCTATACTTGGGGGCTTTGCAGACAAACGGATTAATAATCCTTCAATTAACCACGAACGCCAACTTATTATTAAAGGTGTTGCAATTTTCGGAGGTGGGGATATCAAAAGCATTAAAGAATTCTAATGTGCTAATGTGCTGATGTGCTAATGTGCCAATTAAAAAAATACTAATTACCTTTTTTACTTTACAAATCATTTCATTTTTAAAATAATATAATTGGCAAATCAACACATTGTCACATTGACATATTAGCAAATTAGCACATCAATAAATTAGTACATCAGATAATGCAACATCCTGTTTTAAAAAATACCCGCTCTTTAATTATCTATTTTATAATTTGGTTAGTAATTTCTGTATTGGATTTATTATTTATTCAATCGGGTTACCATTTCAATTTAACAGATTGCATAATTGGAAGCCTTACATTCAATATTTTATTTGCAATAATCGGTATTGCGATTTGGTATGTTGTTCAATATAGCTATCCAGATAAAATCGGCTTATATAACCTTCTTATTAATCATATTTCTACAGCTGTTGTAATTGTGATAATCTGGATTGCATCCGGATTATTTATAATTAAAAACCTCACAGACGGTCTTTTATACGAATTTACATTAAATCACATTGCCTGGTACGCTGGCCTCGGAATAGTTTATTATTCCCTTTTTGCACTTATATTTTATTTAATGATTTATAATCATAATCTAAAGGAAAGAAAAAAGAACGAAGATAAGTTGCTTGCAATGGTAAAAGAGGCTGAATTGAATTTATTAAAATCACAGATAAACCCGCATTTTCTGTTTAACAGCCTCAATTCAATAAGTTCCCTTACAATCACAAACCCTGCTAAAGCACAGGAAATGATCATTAAACTGTCCGATTTTCTTCGCTATTCTATTTCCAGGAACAGTAATCAAAAATCAACATTAAAACTTGAACTTGAAAACCTTCAGCGATATTTGGACATTGAGAAAACAAGATTTGGAAATAAGCTTAATTACATTCCTGACATTTCTGAAGAATGCATGAACAAAACATTACCTGTAATGATCCTTCAGCCATTATATGAGAATGCGATTAAACACGGTGTCTATGAAAGTACCGAGCCTATTACGTTAACAGCAGTTGGCCGAATGGAAAATAATTTTTTGTCAATTACACTTACAAATAATTTTGACCTGGAATCTCCATCAAAAAAAGGAGAGGGAATAGGCTTAAAAAACATTAAAGAGCGATTGCGACTGATATACTTTAGCGAAGGTTTATTACATGTTAAACGAAACGATAATAAATTTGAAGTAAAATTGTTAATTCCCCAGAATGAATAAACCGGAAACCGGGTTCCGGTTTAAAGAGATTTAATCTTATGTTATCAATTTGAATTAATAAATAAATGATATGGATCGTATCCGAACAATAATAATCGAAGATGAAGAACCTGCAAGGGATATCGTTAAAACATACCTGAAAAAATTTCAGGATATTGAACTGATTGGTGAATGTTCCGACGGGTTTTCAGGAGTAAAGGCTGTAAATGAAATGAAGCCGGATTTACTTTTTCTTGATATTCAATTGCCAAAGCTGACAGGATTTGAAATCCTTGAATTGGTTGAACATTCACCGGTAATAATCTTTACTACTGCTTACGACCAATTTGCTTTAAAAGCATTTGAGATGAATGCTACGGATTATCTGCTGAAACCTTTTTCGTCTGATCGTTTTGACACGGCCATGCAAAAAGCACTGGATAAACTAAAAAGTAAAAAATCTGAAAGGCCTGTTATCAAAAAACTGGTCGAAACTGTTGATGAAAAATCTGAAACCATTGACAGGGTCGTAGTTAAAACAGGAAGCAAAATTAAGGTCATTCCGGCTGATAAAATCATGTACATTGAGGCACAGGACGATTATGTGATGATTTATGCCGAAGAAAGCAAACATTTGAAAGAAAAAACCATGAAGTATTTCGAGACACATCTCGACAATTCTCAATTCATCCGCATCCATCGTTCGTATATTGTGAATGTAAATTTCATTGTCCAGTTGGAACACTTCAGCAAGGAAAATTATCTCGTTATCCTTAAAAATGGCGCAAAACTTAAAGTAAGCGACAGCGGTTATAAAAATTTAAAATCAAGGCTGAATTTTTAATGAAGGTTCTGTATTATCTTTGTTAAAAAATGATACAATGCCAGAAATATTTAGGGAATTGGGTTTTGTTTTTTTCTTCTATACCAATGAAGGTAATGAACCAATACATGTGCATGTTAGAAAAGCAGGAGGATATGCAAAATACTGGCTTGAACCAATTGAATTAGACTTTTCTCAAAGTATGAAAATCAATGATTTGAAAATTGCTGAACAACTAATAATTGATCATCTTGAACAAATAAAAAACAAGTGGCATGAAGTACATGGTAGCTGAATTGATGTTTGTAGCCGAAAAAGCTTGGTACCAGGATCAAATGATTTGTATTAAAATGTCTGATAAAAAAGAAGTACGATTTCCTGTTGATGCTAATTATAAATTAAAGAACGCAACAAATACCCAACGCAACAACATTGAAATTATCTGTGGTGGAACAGGTCTTCACTGGCCGGACTTGGATGAAGATTTATCTTTAACTGGCATTATGGAAGGTAAGTACGGATATTAAATTTTGAACTTCAAGTTATAAAAAAATCTCCTCAAAATGAACTGAGAAGATTTTTTATTAAAAGCACATTTTTTCTTGATTCTTGACTTTTGATTCTATCTACACTTTAGGCCTTAATTTACGTACTGCAGCCCCAGCTGCCCAAAGTTCGCTTTCGCGTAATTCTTTCAGTTCTATTTCAAGCAGTTCTTTATAATTGACACCGCCAGTTGATTCGAGCACACGTTTGCATTCGCGACCGTCTTTAACGCGTGCATATAAATCTTCAAATACTGGTTTCACTGCATCACGGAATTTTGGCCTCCAGTCGAGTGCGCCACGTTGGGCAGTTGCAGAGCAGTTAGAATACATCCAATCCATTCCGTTTTCGTCAACAAGGCGGATCAGGCTTTGGGTAAGCTCTTCAACTGTTTCGTTAAATGCTTCGCTGGGAGTATGGCCATTTGCACGCAACACGTTGTACTGCGCATCCATTATCCCGGCAAGGGCACCCATTAGTACGCCGCGTTCGCCAGTCAGGTCGCTGAATACTTCGGCTTCGAATGTTGTAGGAAACAGATAACCCGAACCAACTGCTATTCCAATTGCAAGTGTTCTTTCTTCAGCCCTGCCGGTTGCATCCTGGAAAACAGCAAAACTTGAGTTAATTCCCGATCCAGCCAGAAAATTGCGACGAACACTTGTACCAGACCCTTTAGGTGCGACAAGGATTACATCAATATCTGCCGGAGGAATAACACCGGTTTGTTCCTTATAAGTAATCGAAAAACCATGTGAAAAATATAGCGCTTTACCTTTTGTCAGATATGGTTTCAGTTTAGGCCATAATGTACGTTGTGCGGCATCAGAAACAAGGTATTGAATAATCGTACCTTTTGCAGCAGCTTCTTCAACCGGGAATAAAGTTTTTCCCGGAACCCAACCATCTTTCACGGCTTTATCCCAATCGGCTTTAAACTCAGGTGCCTGGCCTATTATAACATTGAATCCGTTATCGCGCATGTTTTGAGATTGCGCCTGCCCTTGAACACCATAGCCAATTACAACTATTGTTTCGTTTTTTAAAACTTCACGGGCTTTGCTTATTGGAAACTCTTCCCTTGTTACGACGGTTTCTTCTACACCGCCAAAATTAATTTTTGCCATGTTGTATTTATTTGATAATTAAATATTTATTTCTAATTTAATGTTTTATAACACTTTTTTAATGAGTGCACAAAGATAATTTTTTTTCTTATACTCGTTTATTTGAGGGTTATTACAAATTATCTAAATTGTTTCAATGAACTTAAAATTCAATAACCTAATACTAATTCGAATGGCTTCTCAGTGCCCTTACAAAAAGAGGGTTTACAATTTTTGAAGGCAATTCCATTTTTTCTAGTACAACTTTTGTCAATGACAACAAATCATTTTCTTTAGATTCATTTTTTGCTTCCAACCATGCTTTGTGAACCTGATAAAGCACTTCAAACCCATCGCTGATAGCCATTTCAACTTCATCACCAATTTTAGCCGAATCCCACGATGAAAATAAATATTCCGGATAAGGCCTGTTTTCAATCATTTCAAGTGTTTTTAGACTAATTTGATAATCGTCATAAACTGGAATTTCGTTTCTCACAGGTATTGCATCCCCTGTGAACAATGAATTTTGCTGCTGATACAAATACGACACAGAACCTGCAGAATGACCGGGACAATGAATCACTTCAATTGTAATTTCATTTTCAATATCAATAATTTCCCTGTCTTTTAAAATTTTATCGGCTTTGCAGGAACCTGCAATTAAATTTTGAAACCCTGGCACAGGCCTTTCATAGAATTGTAAACCGATATCTTCCAGCCATTTCCTTTCTGACTCATGTATTGCAA
The DNA here is from genome assembly GCA_963726845.1 of uncultured Bacteroidota bacterium. Classification (GTDB taxonomy): domain Bacteria; phylum Bacteroidota; class Bacteroidia; order Bacteroidales; family DTGW01; genus CAVSGB01. Next base: position 9,903 of record CAVSGB010000190.1, read on the forward strand.
CCTTACATTTCGTATGTTCTTTAATTATTTTAACAGAACCAATGTGATCCGGATGGGAATGGGTTAATAGTATAAGAGCAATTTCTTCGGGTTTGCGGCCAATTTCTTTAAGGTAATCGAAAATAATTTTTTCAGAACCGGCAATCCCGCTATCTATAAGTGTAATGTGCTTTCCTTCAATAATAAAACAGTTAACAAACCTATCTAAACAGATATTGGGAGAAACCTGTATTTTAAAAGGTATTTTTAAAGTGTGAATTTTATCATTGATATTCATTTGAGCTGAAATTTCTGTTCTTAAATTCAGACTAATATTTTATATTTTTTTGAATCCGGTTTCCGGATTCCTTAAAAATTACTTTTCATTGCCTTCTCTCTGGCTCAGGAATTCATCCAGAAATTCTACATTAGATCTGGTTACGGCAATGCGCCCGGAACGGGTAAATTGCTTTACGCCATACTTATTTAATTCTGTAAAAAGCTTACTGGTTTCAAATTCGTGACCGGTTTTTTCAATTACTGTGTAATCCTGCGTAATTTCAATAATGCGGGCATTGTTTTGCCTGACAATAGTTTCAATCATATTGCTCTTAAGCAAAGCCTCAGTCGGAACCTTATACAGTGCAATTTCCTGAAAAATTATTTCATTCTTGGTATGATAAAATGCTTTCAGTACTTCGACCAATTTCTCAATTTGGCTTGTAACTTTTATGACTTTGTCGAGTGTGCAATTGACAACAATAGTGAACTTATGGATTCCATGAATCGATGATTCTGAGACTGTGAGGCTTTCGATATTGACTCCGCGCCTTGTAAAAATTATAGTTATACGGTTAAGCAAACCAATAGCATTTTCTGAAAATGCGGTTATGGTAAATTCTTCCAACATGATTTTATTATTTAAAGTTTTTATAATTATAAAGATAAAAGTTAAAATCGAAAAAAGATACTAAATGTTTGATATTGGAATCCGAACACCGGACTCCGGTTTCCGGGTTCCTTTAATTACCGGCTTCCAGCAATACTTCGGCAACAGAAGCCCCGGTAGGCACCATTGGAAAAACATTGTCTTCTTTTTCAATGGCAACTTCAAGCAGAAATGCTTTATCCGACTTCAACATTTCAGCAATTGCCTGATCGAGATCATTTCGGTCAGTAACCTTTTGGGCATTCCAACCATAAGCTTCCGCAATTTTCTGAAAATTTGGATTAACGAGTTCAGTACTTGAATAGCGGCCATCGAAAAATAGTTGTTGCCATTGGCGCACCATTCCAAGAAAGTTATTATTCATCAAAACAACTTTAACAGCAGCTTTGGATTGATATATTGTTCCCATTTCCTGGATAGTCATTTGAATACCTCCATCGCCAACAAACAAGATAACTTGTTTATCGGGTGCGCCCATTTTTGCGCCAAAGGCTGCCGGAAGGCCGAAGCCCATAGTACCCAATCCTCCGGATGTTACAAATCCACGTTTGTTTTTATGAAGTGCATATCTTGAAGCAAACATCTGGTGCTGCCCAACATCTGTTACAATTATTGCATCTCCTTTTGTTTGACCGTTAATACGGTTAATAACTTCGCCCATATTGATGCCTGGCTTTGTCGGGAAAAAATCTCTCGTTATTACTTTTTCATATTCAATTTTGTCACAAGCTTTAAATTCATCAATCCAGGCAGAATGGTTTTTCTTTTCAACCAGGCGGGTAAGCAACGGTAAAGTTTCTTTAACATTACCTAATACAGCTACAGTTGTTTTAACATTTTTATCAATTTCGGCTGGGTCAATTTCAAGATGGATTACTTTGGCTTGTTTGGCATACCTGTTTAAATCGCCGGTTACCCTGTCATCGAAACGCATGCCAATTGCAATAAGCACATCACATTCGTTGGTTTTAATATTTGGCCCGTAATTGCCATGCATACCCAACATTCCGACATTTAATGGATGATTGGCCGGCATAGCGCTTGCACCCAGAACTGTCCATGCAGCAGGAATTCCAGATTTTTCAATAAAAGCTTTAAATTCATCTTCAGCATTGCCAAGAATTACACCTTGACCTACCAACACATAAGGCTTCTTTGCCGAATTGATAATTTTTGCTGCATCTGCGATTTTAGCTTCATCAAAATGAGGTATTGGCACATAACTGCGGATGTAATCGCATTTTTCATATTTATATTCAAATGTCCCGAATTGTGCATTTTTAGCCAAATCGATCAATACTGGCCCGGGACGGCCAGTACGGGCAATATAAAATGCCTTTGCAATAGCTGCAGGTATTTCTTCTGCCCTCGTTATTTGAACATTCCATTTGCAAACTGGCATGGATATACCGATAATATCAGATTCCTGGAAAGCATCAGAGCCCAGTAATGCAGCAGAAACTTGTCCGGTAATACATACAAGTGGGGTAGAATCAATCTGTGCATCTGCAATACCTGTGATCAGGTTTGTTGCGCCAGGGCCGGAGGTTGCCATACAAACACCCACTTTACCCGTAACACGCGCATATCCCTGTGCTGCATGGATAGCGCCTTGTTCATGACGGGTCAATACATGGTTAAGTTTATCCTGATAACTGTATAAAGCATCATAAACCGGCATGATTGCACCGCCCGGATAACCAAAAATTATTTCTGTCCCTTCCTCCAGAAGCGATAAAATAACCGCTTCCGATCCTGTAATTTTTTTTGTTTC
>CAVSGB010000191.1:0-19408 GCA_963726845.1 uncultured Bacteroidota bacterium
TTTTCGTTACTTTTTCGCCACGCCTGTCATAAGGGTCTTTATCTATGGCGTTGTTTCTTTCTTTTTTCGTTCTCTATCCATTTTTCCATGCGCTCCAAGCGGTGATGAATTGCCTGTAGTGAGTCAACCAGACATTGCGTTGCCTGATTAAATTCGGTTTCAGACACTTTCATAATTTCAATTGCAGCATTTAGCCTGCTTTCCAAGTCATTCATAGCAATACGTAATGTTATGTTGTGTATAACACGTTCGTACGTATTGCTATATCCTTCTGAAGAAAGCAGCCCGATAATTTTATCGCAAAAATCACCCTGTAGTAATTTCTCCATCTTTACTGTCCCACCCACACCACATTTAGTTTTCAAAAACTTTCCCAAGTTTTCCAACTCTGAGCTTTTACCAATAAACCCGGTAACCGATGTGACAGCTTTTCCGGCACGATGCTTTCGGTCTAAAAATACTTTGAGATTTTGCTGATTATTTGGAATATTATCAGGCTCAATATTTGTGTCGTGCTCGTATTGAAATTCGGGGTTTGTTGAATAGACAATATTGATCCGGCTATTATCTTTTTTCACAGCTATGTCGTTGTATATTACAATTCAAAATTACTTTAATTCTCGTGATAAATATACTCCTCAACTTTCTTTTTCCAATAAAAAGTCTAATTTCGCTTACATAATTTTGTTTTAACTATGAAACTTTACAAACATTACAACAGTATTTTTGGCTGGATAATATTTTTAATTGCAGCCATTACTTATATTTCAACCTCCGAGGCAACAGCCAGCCTATGGGATTGCGGAGAATTTATTGCAACATCTTTTAAGCTTGAAGTAGGCCATCCTCCCGGAAATCCGATGTTTGCGCTAATGGCAAGGTTTTTTACATTATTTGCAGGTTCTAACCTGGGTATGGTGGCACGGATGGTAAATTATATGTCCGCATTAGCCAGCGCGTTTACTATACTATTATTATTTTGGACAATAACCCATTTGGCAAGAAAAATAATCATTAAAAACGGAAATTATACCAAACCGAATATAGCAATAATTATTGGCAGTGGCCTGGTTGGCTCACTTGCATATACTTTTTCCGATACGTTTTGGTTTTCAGCTGTTGAAGGAGAAGTGTACGCATCATCCTCGTTATTTACTGCACTGGTTTTTTGGGCTATTTTGAAATGGGAGGATGTTGCCGATGAAAAACATTCCAACCATTGGATTGTATTGATAGCTTACCTTATGGGAATGTCTATTGGCGTTCATTTATTGAACCTTTTGGCAATTCCGGCAATTGTAATGGTTTATTATTTCAGGAAATTTAAGGTAAACTGGAAAGGGGCAACTATTGCACTTTCCTTATCAATAGTCATCCTGGCTGTTGTAATGTTTGGAATAATCCAGGGGGCTGTACTTTCAGCCTCATGGGTTGAACTTTTCTTTGTCAATTCACTGGGAATGCCTTTTAACTCAGGAATAGTTATCTATATTCTTTTAATACTCTTTATACTTGTTTTTGGGATTTATTATTCTGTTAAAAGGCAGAAAATTATTCTCAACACTATCTTTCTTGGTGTTTCAATGCTCCTGCTCGGTTATTCCTCATACGCGCTTGTTGTAATAAGGGCAAGTGCAGGAACGCCAATAAATGAAGATAAGCCCGATAATGTTTTCTCATTACTATATTATCTGAACCGTGAACAATATGGCGATTGTCCCTTATTATATGGTCAATATTATTGTGCACCCATGACTGACGTTGTGGAAGACAAACCTACATACCTGCCGGGAAGTGAAAAGTACGAAGTTGTCGGGCATAGTTATAAAGCTATTTACGATTCCAGATTTAAAGGCTTTTTCCCGCGCATGTACAGTACCGATCGCAATCACATCGAAGTTTATAAAGATTGGGGCAATATAAAAGGGCCAAGTTGAAGTAAATAATAATGGGAAAATAAATACAATATATAGGCCCACCTTCGGTGAGAACCTCAGGTTTTTCTTCAAATATCAATTGGGGCACATGTACATGAGATATTTTCTTTGGAATTTTGTTGGCCGGCAAAACGATGAACAGGGAAGTGGCGGTATTTTAAAAGGAAATTGGATAAGCGGTATAAATTATATCGATAATATACGGCTTGGGCGTCAGGATAAACTTCCACCAAGCTTGAAAAATATACCTTCGCGAAATGTTTATTATTTTTTACCATTCGTCCTGGGTGTTCTGGGCCTGGTTTACATGCTCGACAGGTCTAAACGTGACTTCCTGGTTACCGTGTTGTTGTTTTTCATGACCGGGATTGCCATTGTAATTTATCTTAATCAAACACCATATCAGCCACGCGAAAGGGATTATGCGTATGCGGGGTCCTTTTATGTTTTTGCAATCTGGATTGGTCTTGGTGTACTATCAATCCATGAATTAATAAAAAGTGAAAAAGCTGCTTTTCTAAGGGCAATTATTATTTCTACATTATGCTTAGTATTAGTACCGGGAATTATGGCTAAAGAAAACTGGCACGATCATGACAGGTCCGGAAGGTATACTACAAGGGCATATGCATACGATTACCTCAATTCCTGTGCACAAAATGCAATTTTGTTCACTTACGGCGATAATGATACTTTCCCACTCTGGTATTTACAGGAAGTTGAAGGAATAAGGACAGACGTGCGAGTTGTAAATACAATGCTCTTCAGTATGGACTGGTATTTCGGCCAAATGAAAAAGAAAGCATATCATTCCGAACCTTTGCCTATTTCTATGGGCAATGATAAATATAAAGGTGAAAAGCGGAACAGGGTTTATATAATTGAAAAAATAAAAGAATATATTGACCTGAAACAGGCACTGGAATTTGTTATCAGCGACAATCCCGATACCAAAACAATAAGTGGTTACGATCAGCAAATTGATTATCTGCCAGGCCGGAATTTCTTCATCCCGGTTGATAAAAAATTGGTGCTTTCGAACGGTACTGTCGATCCTAAAGATTCAAAAATAATATCCGATACAATAAAATTTACAATTAAAGGTTCGAATATAGAAAAAAACCAGTTGGGTATTCTTGATATAATTGCCCACAATAACTGGAAGCGGCCAATTTACTTTGTTGCCTGCAATAATGATGAAACTGTAGGACTTGATGAATACATGCAGTGCGAAGGGTTCGCATATAGGTTTGTACCTGTTAAATCAAAATTCAATAATGCTTTAGAATGTGGACGGATAAAAACCGATATCATGTATAACAATATGATGAAAAAATTCGACTATGGGCGAATGGAAGCACCGGATGTTTATATGGACGAATTCCACAAACGCACACTTTCTGTCTTAAGGTTCAGGTTGCAATTTGTCCGTTTGGCAAATGCACTAATTGCCGAACACAAAAAAGATTCTGCAATAAAAGTCCTCGACAAATGCCGTCTGTTGACACCTGCTTATAAAATACCAAATGATATATATTCAATTGGTATTGCAGAAGCTTATTATGCTGCAGGCGATACAGCAAAAGGCCTCGAAGTATTAAAGGAATACTCCGGCACTTGTGCTGAAGAATTGAATTACTTCTTCTCATTACGACCCGGTTTCCAGGGCCTGATTGATTACGAAATAAAGTACAATATGGAAGCACTGAGACAGATGCATGAAGTTGCAACTAAATATAAAGATAAATTTAAGTTTGAACTTGAGGAGAAATTAAAGCACTTTACTTCAATTTATGAATCAAACCAGCAGCTATTAAATATTGCAAATCAATAGTTGGATGAAACATCCATGCACTATCGTTCACAACAAGGGTATGAATATAACATGGGTGTTCCATGAGAATCAACTATAATATTATTAAATGTTTAACTTAAATATATTCTCATGAAAACCTGAAATTATGTTTCGTTGAAATACTTGATTGAAAATGATGTAATTGCCTTTTGCAGCAAAGTAATATCATAGCCCCGCTTAATCATTTTCAAAAGTACCTGTATAATGAGGCTTATAACTCATTTGCCTAATTTATTAAATAAATCGGCAGCATTAACAGCTTTGTAAACCTTTCCGGCTTCAACATCGGCAATGGCTTTTAATGTTTCTTTATTGAATTTTGGTTCAGGGTCAACCGTAATGTTTTTCTCGTTCTTTGACATTTCCCTGATAAGCCCAAGCAAATATTTTGTTTTATTGCTCCTGTGTTTATTAAAACAGTATGTATGGCCATTTTGCAATTGTTTTTTGCAATTATACCAAAAAATGTTGGTATAAAATTTCCACAGGTCACATTTTATAAAGCTCGGGCAGACACACGCTAGCATAGGCTTGTTGGCGGAAGTACTTATATTTTATCTTATAATCCAGTTCTCAATTTTTTTCCTTCAATTCTTTCGAACTCGGAAACATTTTCGGTTACCATGGTTAATTCATTCTCAGTCGCTGTTGTTCCAATCAATAAATCAAAATCACCAATATTTGTACCTTTTGAACTTAACCTGGCCTTTTCTTTTCCATACTTGTATATTGCACTGTATATAGGAAGTACCGCAACTTGTTAGATAAAGTCCTTAATTAAACTATGATTTTTTGCAGGGTCTTGACTTTTTTCAGCACCATAAACTAATTCAGCCAAAGTAATCTCTGAAATTGCACAATTTTCCATTCCAACTTCTTCAAATTTCGAAAGCAAATTAAATTTTCCTCTGAAGAAATGAATGCAAATATTTGTATCTAAAAGATATTTCATTCGAATATATTTGGTTTAAACAATTAATAATCTTATAGCTGATTCTCATGGAACATCCATTTTATATTCATTTCTTTGTTGTGAACGCAAGTGCATGGATGTTTCATTAGAAATCTACAATATCTCTATTATTATGCCTTGAGTCCCGTAAATCCTTGATTATTGAATCTGAATCGCGATTATCGACCCATGAACCAAATAATGATTTTGGGCTTTTGTTTTCATTTTTTGAATTGTCAATTGATTCAGTAAGTTTTATAATCAATCTTTTCTTTGAATCTATATCCATTTTATATAGAAATCCGAAAAAATTATCAACTGATTTTGTATTTAATGCTATTGTATTCATTTTAAATTTTTATTCAAAAATACACTAAACAACCTGAATCGCAAACAAGCATTTTCCACAACATTCGCGGCTAAATGCCGTACAGGAGATATATCTGGGCACGCGTTGCAAACGCTCGCCAACTATGCAACACCATTATACCTGTCAAATTCAACAATTTTTTTGAATTATTCATTAATTTTGCACTAAAATTCAGATAATGGAAACACTTGTTATTAAGGTTGACAGTAAGCAAAATGCAACAAAACTGCTTGAAGCCATTGCGCTTTTTAAAGGTGTTAAAAATGTAGCCAAGGCTAATTTAGACGAACTCGAAAATATCTCCATTTTAGAAGCTTGCAAGGTTGCCCGAAAAACAAAAAAAGTTCCCGAAAGCGAAATTTTCAATGCCTTAAAATGACCGTTGAATATAGAAGTACATTTCTTAAAGATATTAAGAAAATACGCGATGGGGCAATAAAAGTTATTATATGCGACGTAATTGAAAATGCCCGGCAAGCAAAAGTAATATCCAATATAACGCTTTTTGAAGGGCTTGCCGTTGCCTTCCATGCAGGGTCTTCGGTATGAACCCCGCTTATTATATAAACAATTCCTTATAAGCGATAATTTTTGAACTGGGCGTTCGTTGTATTCAGCATAAAATTTGGCGCTACTGTGCCTGTATTCAATTGGTTCCCCTTTTTACTGCATGGGTTGTTGTGTTTGTATTTTAATTTTTGCTCAACAAAATTATAGCTGCGACAAATTTTAATATCGAAACCTGGTGTTATGTTAATTGTAAATTGACTTAATTTCACCTCATCCCCAACCCCTTATCCAATAGGAGAAGGGGCAAGTCCCTCTCTATTGGAGAGGGATTTAGGTTGAGGTCTTTACGCCTGATTAAACTTAACATAACACTGGTTTAAATATAATATAATCGGGGTCTCGAGCCGAAAACCCAGATTAGAAGAATATAACTGTGCTTTGTGCGGAGGAAATTGTCTTTTGAAGTGACCTTATTTTGGATTTTTTCATTGAATGTTATCTGTCAGTTAAAAGATTACAAACTTACTGCTGTTAATTCATTGCCCAATTTATGTAAAGCAACTTCAATTTTATTTGCCTGTTTTTCTGAGATATAGCTTAAGCCTTTTTTATATTGCCTTAAAAGTGATGCGTTAATACCTGCTATCTTGGCAAATTTTGAAACGTTTATCCAATTATAATAATCAAACAGGGATGCAATATCGTACTTGTATTCAAATGACAATTCATTTAATTCTTTAGGCAAAATCCTGCCTGATTCAGAATATGACAATATCATTTCTGAAACAGAATTAATAAAATCATTTTTTGCAGCTTCAACACTTTTGCCACTGCCAGTGATTGTTCTTTGCAAATTGGGCGTAAAAATTGTAAAACTTCCGTCTTTGGCTTGTTCTATGAGTGCAGTTGTTTTCATTTTTAAAAACCTATTTGTTTCTTTAATTTACTGGAAAAACCTTTTTTTACTTCTTCTGAATCGTACCTACCAATTTGTATCTGAAAGTCTTTTTCTTTATGTGCGTAAATGTCATGGTCAGAGCCATTACGAACCAAATACCAACCATTTCGTCCGGCTTTGCGCCTAAGTTCAGGCCATTTCATTAACCCTCTTTTATAAAGCACAAATATATAACAATAATGTTATATAAATTTAAGAATTTCCATTAAAATTTTTAATTTATTACAAAAAAGCCCATCCTGGCAAGGCTCCTGTTTATATTTTTGAGTTTAGTAATAAATTCTAAAAAAGCCCGGATTGCACGGACATAGTTTGAAATTTAATAAAATCGGGGTCTCGTACCGAAAACCCCGCTTGGAAGAAGCTAAGTTAATAAAATAAGGACTTTGCGGGCCTTGAGTTTTCTTCTTTGCGTTACTTTGCGTGAACCCCGCAGGGCTCAACGTAGTTAAACATTTCCTTGCCAGAGCGCGTTTTCCCGCTATCGCTCATAAGATAATGTGTATTAAAGAGAGTGACTCGCATCGGTTAAAACAAGATATGGTTGCCCCAGGTTGAATGTCATATCGGGTTAATATAGAGAGAGTCCAAAAAAGTGTGTGATTATAAATAATTAACCGGAATGATTATATTTGGCTTACAATTAATCAAAATAACAAAGGGCAGCCTTAAAATGAAAAAAAATCATTTTTACAAAATAGTATTGTCATTAGTTGGTATAGTCGTTTCGTTAAATGCCTTTTCGCAATTTTATCAAACAGGCGTTGATCCTTTCAAAATTCAATGGAGACAAATTGAAACCAACAATATTCATCTGGTTTACGACAGTGTTTTCGAAAACGAGGCGCAACGGCTTGCCGCAATATTGGATTATGGTTCAACGCTCACTGGCAACACACTGCACCAGAAACCAAAGAAAATTTCTGTTATTGTCCGCAATTACAATGCCTATTCAAATGGCGAGGTAGTTTGGGCGCCAAAAAGGATGGAGATATACCCGGTTTCGCCGCAGGATATTTACGCCCAGGATTGGTTCGAACAGCTTGCAGTTCACGAAAACAGGCATGTTGCACAAATGAACAGGCTTAATGTCGGGCTTACTTCAGTTGGAAATATTTTTTTCGGCCAGGCTGCTACCGGCGCATCTACATTATTTTTACACCAGTGGTTTGTCGAAGGCGATGCCGTAACCACTGAAACTGCCTTACAAAAACAGGCCGCGGGCGCGAACCATCTTTTGAAATGGAAATACGCACCTATATGCTGGAAAAACAATTTCCTATGGAATTTAAAAAAGCCGTCATGGGCTCATTTAAAGATTATGTGCCGGACTATTATCAGTTAGGCTACCTTATGGTTGCATACAACCGGATAAAATATGGCCCGCAGCTTTGGGAAAATCTATTGGATGAAACCGGTGCAAGCCCTGTTATTTTATTCCCATTTTACGCTGCTGTGAAACGACAAACAGGATTTTCAAGGACTGGATTGTACAACCAAACACTCGCCGGCCTCGACAGCATCTGGCGAAAACAGGACAAGCAAATTATTGCGACAAGTTTTTCAAATGTTAATTTAAGGACGAAATCAGATTATATTTCATACAGAAACCCATGCTATTACAAAGACAGCTTAATCATTGCCGATAAAACCGGGATGGTTGATATTGACAGGATTGTTTCCATTGACATGAAATCAGGGAAAGAAAAAATAATCTTCACACCCGGAATTTCTTTATGGGACAACCTGAGCGTAAGCGGCAATTATCTGGTATGGGCGGAAATTGTCCCACACCCGAGATGGGACAATTGCAATTATTCCGTAATCCGCCGCCTTAATTTAGAAACCGGGGAATCTAAATATTTATCACATAATTCAAGATACTTCGCACCTGCTGCTTCTCCTGATGGAGAAACCATTGCCACTGTAGAAACTGATGTCAGGGGACAAAATTCTATAGTTTTAATTGATATTTACAACGGTAATATTATCTCTAAATTTAATTCGCCGGAAAATTGCGCAATACAACTTCCATCGTGGGACAAAAATTCAAAATGCTTAATAATGACTTTTGTGAACGAGGAAGGAAAAGGATTGTTGATGCTTGATGTGAAAAATGGGAAATGGCAAATAATATCTACACCTTCTTTTCAAAATATTTCTCAGCCAAAATTTGCGGGTAATTATATTCTTTACAGAAGCGGAATATCAGGCATTGATAATATTTATGCCCTGAATATTAACACTAAAAAAGTGTTTCAGGTAACATCTGTCAGAAGTGGGGGCTTTCGATCCAACTTATTCGGCTTATGACCAATTGTTGTTTTTTGCAAATTATACTGTTCAGGGTTATAATATCGCACTTGCAAATTTTGATACAACAAAATTGGTCCCGGTTGAAAAAATAGTAAAGTTTTCAAATGGGATGGCCGATATAATTTCATCGCAGGAACCGAAAAAATTTGAACCAAAAGAAATCCCATACCAACACTATGATTCAAAACCTTATTCAAAAATAGGCCATTTAATAGATGTCCATAGTTGGATGCCTTTGTACGCGAACACTTCCGGTTTGTCGGGAAGGAATGACAATATCTTGCCAGGGTTTATTTTAATGTCCCAGAACTTACAGGGAACTTTGATAGGAACGGGAGGTGTTGGTTTTACCAAAAACCAGGTACATTCGAGCGCTACTTTATCCTATCAGGCGCTTTACCCGATTTTTGAAGTTTCAGTTTTGGGTGGCGATAGCGCTATGTATGCTGACAAATCACTGAACTATACAGGAAATGCCAAAGGGCTTCGCTATTTAGCAAAAATGTATGTCCCGCTGGATTTTAGCAGAGGTGAATTTTTAACACTATTCCAACCATCTATCCAGGTTTCGTTCGATAATGACCGTTATTCTGATCCTGTTACAAACCATGGAAGGGCAGGATTAACAAGATTTTTATATTCTGTAGATGCCCAAAACTACCAAAGGTTATCTACCCGCGATTTGATACCAAACTTAGGTGTTGCTGCAACGATCAGCTTTTCAAATCCTGCCAAAGCACAATATTATGTTGCCGGAAATTATTTTATGTTTCAGTCGAACTTTTATTTGCCCGGGTTTTTAAATCACCAGGGATTAAAATTATCTGTAAATGTAGAACAGCAGGATATAAAACCGTTTGGCGTTACTAGCCAGTTCTCAGCCCCAAGAGGTTATATAAACACATGGGGAACGACTTACAATAATTTTTCGCAAATCAGGATACTTTCCTGCGATTACATGTTTCCAATTTACTATCCTGATGTTCAGGCTATCGGGTTTATTTATTTTACAAGGTTAAGAGGGGATTTGTATTATGAAAATACTATGCTGGAGGTTACAGAAATTCGCTTGTAACCCCTCCAATTACAAATTACAATACTTCTGGTTTAGAACTCACAACCGATTTTAACCTGTTTTATATTCCTGTTTTAATTAATATGGGTATCCGTCTTGCTTATAAATTTGAATTCGGGCAATTGGCGCCGGAATTTATCGCCGGTATTTCCACTAATTTTTAAAACAACTTATAAGAAACCCACTGGTTAAAATATTATTTTTGCTAAAATAATTTAAGTGAAAGTAATTAGCCTCAATTTTATAAATGGAATATTAGGCACAGTAATACTGCATTTGCTGGCAGGGATAGCTTTTTTTTACTCACAAATTTCGGGAATTTACAACCAAACTGTCCAAATTAAAGTGGAGACTGAAGAAACTATAAGGCAGGAAATGGCTGAAAAACAAATTCAGAAAAAACTTACAGTCGATCAAATTGCGGATGCGTTTATAGCATCGCAACGAAGAAGCAATATAGGTGTAAATGTTTCAGGGAAAGAAACACCGACTTTAGACAAAGACCTGCAGCAAACAATGGAAGAAGAAGAAACTGCACTCAAACAGCAGGCAGCAATTCAGAAAAACCTCGACAACGAGGATAAAATAATGAAATCGAATACTAACGAAGGTGTAGCCATTGCCCCAAAAAAGTCAGAAAAAATCCAGGGTAAGCTCGTGGTTTACAAAGGCCCGACCAATATATATTTCGACCTGCCGAACCGCAGACAAATTGACCTTTATATACCTGTTTATAAATGCCAGGGAAATGGAAAAGTTGTTGTGAACATTACAGTTAACCAGGCCGGTGAAGTAGAAAATACGGTTGTAGACAAAACGTTGAGCGATAATGATGATTGCCTTTTCGATGCAGCTTATGATGCAGCAAACAGATCGAGGTTCAATCCTGATTTTAAAAATTCACCCTTAAAGCAAAAAGGAACTATTACATATCTTTTCGTAGCACAATAAGCAAAAGTTGAAATCTTATCAATTCTTAAATCAATGTCGTTTAGTTAAGCTTGTCATGTTTAAACAAGACATTTCGACAAGCTCAACGTCCCGCTATTAGAAGCTGTACACTGAGCCTGTCGAAGTGTTTTTCCTTGACTAAACGACATTGATTCTTAAATGCAAATTAAAACAGGATTAAAATATATTATATTTGTATTAAATTATCAAATTTTATGGGATTGGTCAATTCTAAAATATTGTTAAGAAACCCACGTATTCCTAAATTAAAAGCAATAATTGTTGATGCACTTGCAGATACCGGGGCTGTTCATTTATGTATCCCCGAACATGTTATGATACAGCTTAAACTTGATAAATTAGATAAAAAAGAAGTTATGCTGGCAGATGGCAGTAAAAAATTGGTGCCTTATGCCGGCCCAATTGAAATAAGATTTAAGAATAGGATTGGATTCGCCGGTGCTTTGGTAATGGGAAACCAGGTATTGCTTGGTGCAATCCCTATGGAAGACATGGATCTAATCGTAATCCCCAGCTCAAGATCAATTGATATTAACCCGTCTAGCCCAAATATTGCAACTTCAATTGTAATGTAAAAGTTTGCCAAATCAGGGCTTATAAGAATCCCATAACTTTGCCTTTTCAAATAATTGAAATTTTTTTATGAATTTTAAATATTGTAATGAACTCAATAAATATTCACGTTTAAAAACACGTGAAGTTAATATTGGTGGGATTTATTTGGGTGGCAATTATCCAATTCGTATCCAGAGCATGGTGAATACACCAACAATGGACACAACGGCAACTATAAACCAATGTATAAGGATAATAAATGCAGGCGCCGATTATGTCCGCATCACAGCCCCCGGTATCCTTGAAGCAGAAAACCTTGCCAAAATAAAATCAGGATTAAACAAACAGGGATATAAGACACCTTTGATTGCAGATATACATTTCAATCCCAATGCAGCTGAAGTTGCTGCTGCAATAGTTGAAAAGGTACGCATCAATCCCGGAAATTATACTGATAAAAAAAGATTTGAAAAAATTGATTTCACTGAATCAGAATATAATCTTGAGATTGAAAAAATACATGAAAGGCTTCTTCCGTTGTTAAATATTTGCAAAGAACATGGAACAGCCATCAGGATTGGCGTAAACCATGGTTCATTGAGCGACCGTATTATAAGCCGGTATGGCGATACACCACTTGGAATGACAGAATCGGCAATGGAATTTCTCAGAATTTGCAATAGTGAAAGTTTTCACAATTTGGTTGTATCTCTTAAAGCAAGCAATGTGAGAATTATGGTCCAGGCAAACCGTCTGCTCGTTAATAGAATGTTTGCAGAAGGTTTAAATTATCCAATTCATCTGGGAGTTACCGAAGCAGGCGATGGAGAAGATGGCCGCATCAAATCTGCCACAGGAATCGGAGCTTTGCTTGCCGATGGTATTGGAGATACTATCAGGGTTTCACTCACTGAAGACCCGGAATCTGAAATCCCGGTTGCCAGGCAACTGGTTTCATTCTTTTCAGGTCGTAAAAAATCAAATTCAATACTTTCAATTAATGCAGATCTGAAGAATCCGTTTGAATATGAAAAAAGAGAAACATATTCTGTTAAAAATATTGGTGGAAAAAATATTCCCGTTGTTATCTCCGATTTTGACGATTGCGCATTTAATCCGGATACGATTGGAGATTCACCCGAATATTATTATTTAAATACAGGTTTGGATTATGCAAAACTTCCTGAAAATTTTAATTACATCCTCAACCTTCACGACTGGTGGAAATTTGCAAGGGAAAAATCAAATGTATTCCCATTTTACACTGATGCCGAATTCAGGTTTTACGGGGCAAAACATCCTGTTTTAAACTTTGTGGTAATTTCAAACCAGGACGATATTGAAAAACTTTTTGATGCAATATTTAACAAGACCAATGTTGTTCTTATTCTCGAAACGTTCAATTCAAATGGTTTTGCAGACCAGCGTTCTTTTTTCTTTCAGTTGATAGAAAGAAAAATTAATTCCCCTGTTATTATTAACAGAAATTATGCTGAAGATGAATTTTCAGAATTTCAGGTTAAAGTTTCAACTGATTTGGGTGGATTGTTAATTG
The DNA here is from genome assembly GCA_963726845.1 of uncultured Bacteroidota bacterium. Taxonomy (GTDB): domain Bacteria; phylum Bacteroidota; class Bacteroidia; order Bacteroidales; family DTGW01; genus CAVSGB01. The sequence goes on from CAVSGB010000191.1 coordinate 13,056, forward strand.
ATGGTTTTGGCGATGGCATCTGGATCAGAAATGCAATTTCTTTGAAAAGTACAGATATCATTTCAACCTCATTGGGCATATTACAAGCCAGTCGGATAAGAACATCAAAAACCGAATATATCTCCTGCCCTTCGTGCGGGCGGACTCTTTTCGACCTTCAATCTGTAACTGCACAAATTAAAAAGAAGACAGGTCATTTAAGACATTTGAAAATTGGAATAATGGGTTGTGTTGTCAATGGCCCGGGAGAAATGGCCGATGCAGATTATGGTTATGTAGGGGCAGCAGCAGGAAAAGTGACACTTTATAAAGGTAAACAGGTAATAAAAAAGAATATTCTTTCAGAAAAAGCTGTGGATGAGCTTATTGAATTAATAAAAGAAAATGGCGATTGGATAGAAGTTTAAAGCAAATCTATAAAATCAACATTGCATCGCCATATGTTCCAAAACGATATTTTTCTTTGATGGCCAATTTATAGGCTTTAAATAGTAAATCGTAACCTGCAAAGGCCGAAACCATCATCAATAAAGTGGAAAGTGGCAGATGAAAATTTGATACCAGTGCATTGGGAACGCTACATTCATAAGGCGGGAAAATGAATTTATTTGTCCATCCATCGTAAGGTTTTAACATTCCCGAAGTAGTTACCGAACTTTCAAGCGTCCTTAAAACAGTAGTGCCAACAGCACAAACCCTGCAACGCTGTTCCTTTGCTTTATTTACAATGTTCGAAGCTTCTTCTGTAATAATAATCCGTTCAGAATCCATTTTATGCTTGGTAAGGTTTTCCACGTCAACAGTGCGAAAATTGCCCAAACCAACGTGTAAGGTAATAAAGCTGAAATCGACACCTTTAATTTCCAGACGCTTCATCAGCTCACGGCTAAAATGCAATCCGGCAGTAGGAGCAGCAACTGCACCTTCATGCTGTGCAAATACAGTCTGATACCTGTCCCTGTCTTCCGGTTCAACATCCCTTTTAATGAATCGGGGAAGTGGCGTTTCGCCTAACCTGTATAATGTTTCTTTGAAAGAATCGTAATCGCCATCGAATAGAAAACGTAAAGTCCTGCCGCGTGAAGTCGTATTATCAATGACTTCAGCAACCAATACATCGTCTTCACCAAAATACAATTTGTTCCCTATCCTTATTTTACGTGCCGGATCAACAAGAACATCCCATAATCTCTGCTCGCGGTTTAATTCGCGTAAGAGAAAAACCTCAATTTCAGCACCTGTTTTTTCCTTGTTGCCATAAAGCCTTGCAGGAAAAACCTTGGTATTGTTGAATACCATAACATCGTTCTCACTAAAACAATCGATAATATCCTTAAAAATTTTGTGCTCAATTTCACCAGTATCGCGATGTATAATCATTAGCCTTGATTCATCGCGGTTTGCTGATGGATATTTAGCTATTAATTCTGGAGGAAGATTGAATTTGTACTGAGATAACTTCATGAGAAAATTTTTTGACGTTGAAAATGAACTTCTTAATTATAAGGTTGAATTGAAATTTCAGGGTTGCAAAGAAAGTAAATTTTCTTGAAATTCTTCAATACTTATTGCATCTTTTATTTTATAATTACCTGAAATTGTTCTTTTTAATGCTTTTAAATAAGCCCCGCTCTGTAAGGCCTTGCCAATATCGTTAGCAAATGATCTTATGTAAGTACCTTTGCTGCAAGCAATCCTGATTTCTAAAATTGGATTTCTAAAAGATAAGATTTCTAACTCATTAACAAAAATTTTATTTGGTTTCAATTCCATTTCAATTCCCTTTCGTGCAAATTTGTAAGCCCGTTTCCCATCAATAAATTTTGCAGAATAAATAGGCGGAACCTGGTTAATTTCCCCGGTAAAATTTTTTAATTTTTCCTTTATCAATTCAACCGTTATGTGGCTGGCAGGAAATTCACCATTAAATTTCGTTTCAAGGTCGTAAGATGGTGTTGTCTTCCCAAATTCAATTGTAGCTACATATTCCTTTTCAGTATCCTGAAGTAATGTTATTTCTTTTGTTTTTCGCCCTGTACAAATAACCAAAATTCCTGTAGCTAAAGGATCGAGTGTACCTGCGTGTCCCACTTTCAATTTTTTCAGCCCAAATTTCTTCCTTATCAGGATTTCTATTTTTTTAACAACATTGAAAGATGTCCAGGTTAATGGTTTATCAATAATAATTATTTCACCTTCTTCGAACCGGTTTCCCATTTTACATATTTAAGCCAAAACCTACTATTACCAAAATGATAATTAAAATGCCTGCAAAAATGCGATAATAACCAAAAACCTTAAATCCGTGTTTTGTTAGAAAATTAATAAATGTCCTTATTGCAATCATCGCTACAACAAAAGCAACAACATTACCTATAGCTAAAAGCTTAATCTCGTGGCCATTCAATTGTGTTCCCGGGTGCATTTTGTAATAATCATAAAGCTTTTTTGCAGTAGCAGCAAACATAGTTGGTACCGCCAAAAAAAATGAGAATTCAGCTTGCCGCCTTCCGTGTAAGCCTTTGAGATAACCCTCCTATTATAGTGGCTGCCGATCGTGAAACTCCCGGAACCATAGCTAAACACTGAAAAAAACCAATTTTCAGCGCTGAATTATAATTTGGAGAATCGTCATTTGTGGCTTTTTCTGCTATAAACCATTTTTCTATAAATAAAAATACGATACCTCCAAGTAGCAAAGATATACCAACCACTAAGGGTTTTTCAAGTAAATTGTCAATTTGTTTACTAAATAACAGACCAAATATTACAGCAGGTATAAATGCAACAATTAACTTAAAATAAAAATCAACGGATTGGAAGAATCTTTTCCAGTAAAGTACTACAACCGATAATATTGAACCAAGCTGAATGACTACTTCATAAAGTTTGGTAAAATCTTCGTGTGATATTTTCATAACTGAAGATACAATAACCATATGCCCTGTTGATGAAACAGGTAAAAATTCTGTAATCCCCTGCACTATGCCGAGGATAATTGCTTGAATTATATTCATGAAGTTCTTATTATTACAAATTTAAACCTGACATGTCGTAAAACTTGTCAGGTTTGATAAAAATTCTTTTAAGTACTAAAAATCAGAAGCCCAATTCAAAAATTTTAAGGAATAATATTATTCCTCTTTTGGCTTCTTCATAATTGCGAAAATTTCAAACAAAAATCCAAAAAATACAACTAACGGAGCCAGTGTAATCCTTCTAAAACTGAATATCTCCTTGTTGAATACATTAGGATTTTCTGATTTGCCACCAGTCATTAACAAAAAGCCAATAATTATTACTGCAAAACCAATAATTAATAAATAATAATTTTCTTTTCCTAATGCAAAATCAGCTTTTTGGACTGTAATTTCCTGCTTTTTCGATTTAACTTTTGTTGCCATGATTTTAATATAAATATTCCGATTCTATGTTTAAGTATTTATTAAGTGCAAAATATGTGCTCGCCAAATTTATGAAAATACCAATCAAAACCAAACCTGAAAATAAAATTGCTGCCATCATATAATCAATCATCAGGTCAATCCCCTGTAATTCTTCTTGGGCGAAATATATCAGGCCGGCAATAAGGCAAATAGAAATTATTGATGAAATCAGCCCGTTTAAAAGGCTTTTGTATAAAAATGGCCTTCTTATAAACCCTTTTGTTGCTCCAACCAGTTGCATTGTCCTAATTATAAACCGTTTTGAAAAAATCAACAAACGTACTGTATTATTTATTAAAGCAATCGCTATTAAAAACAACAATGCGCAAAAGCCTAAAATTATAAGGCTTATCTTACGAATGTTTTCGTTGACAAGATGTATAAGCGACTTCTCATAAATAATTTCCTGTATCAAATTGTTGTTTTTAAAATGCTTCTCAATTTTTGCAATGCTGTCGGAATTTGCAAAATCGGCATGTAGCTTTACTTCTATACTCGATTGTAAAGGATTATATCCTAAAAATCCTACAAAATCTTCACCCAATGATTTTGTAAATTCCCTGGCCGCCCTTTCCCTGGTTATATATTCTGTAGATTTAACGTAAGGCAATAAATCTAAATCTTTTTGTAATTTCATTATATCAACTTCACGTGTATCAGCTTTAAGAACAACGGTAAAATTTATATTTTCTTTTACATAATCTGATAATTTTTTAGCATTAAGTACTAAAAGCCCCACCAGCCCTAACATGAACAAGACCAAAGAAAGGCTTATAGTTGCAGTAACATATGAACTTTGCAGTCTCCTTCGGTTTACATTATTTTCATTTGAAGCCATAAATTAAGTTCCTGATTTTGGGATAATGATATATGATAAAAGAGTCACGATTTAAGAATCAAGTGTCAAGACAAAATTCTGGTCAGCAAATTATTTGTTAAACTAAAGGCATTTTTACACTGACATTTATTTTAGATAGAATTAATCAATTATAGTCATCCATCCAAACTTATCCGGTTCTTCGCCAAATTGAATAGCAGTAAGTTTGTTATATAATTTTGTTGAAACTGGCCCGGATTGCAATCTTTACAATAGTTAAATGTTTGTCCCATATCCGGATCAACAATAGAATTGATTGGTGTTATAACAGCTGCAGTACCACACGCGCCGGTTTCTTCAAATGATTCCAGTTCAGAAATGGAAACCTGCCTTTTTTCAACTTTCATTCCCATGTCCTTTGCAATTTCAATAAGGCTTTTATTTGTTATAGATGGCAGGATTGATTTTGAATCCGGTGTAATGTAGGTATTATTTTTTATTCCAAAAAAATTTGCAGGGCCACTTTCATCAATGTATTTCTTCTCTTTTGCATCGAGATATATTGTATTTGAAAATCCTTTATCATGTGCCTGGTGCAAAGATATGAGGCTGGCTGCATAGTTGCCCCCTACCTTTATATGTCCTGTCCCTAAAGGGGCAGCACGGTCATAATCCCTGCAAATCATCATATTTACAGGTTTAAAACCTTCTTTGAAATAAGGCCCAACCGGCGTAACAAACACGATAAACATATATTCTTTTGCAGGTTTAACGCCAACTTCAGCACCGGAGCCAAACAAAAAAGGCCGGATATATAATGTAGCGCCCGTTCCGTATGGCGGGATATATTTCTCGTTTAATTTAACAGTTTTAATCACAGCTTCACAGAAAATATCGACCGGAACTTCAGCCATTAAAATATATCTGGCAGTATCGATCATTCGTTTTGCATTTTCATCAATCCTGAACAATCTTACTTTTCCATCTTTCCCGCGATATGCTTTAAGCCCTTCGAAAGCTTCCTGCCCATAATGAAGACAAGTAGCAGCCATGTGCAGATTAATAAATTCAGATGTTGTAACTTCCAGTTCGCCCCATTTCCCATCTTTAAAATTACAACGAACATTAAAATCTGTTTTCATGTAGCTGAAAGGGAGATTTTTCCAATCTATATTTTCCATGTAAAATGATTATCTTTTTATTATAATAAATGCAACCATATAAGCTTTCAAATTTAGTTTATTTTGTATTTGTTCAGTTAAACCTTGTCAGTTTTTCTCAACGAATCAAGCAAATTCTCAACTTGTTGTTCAGAACTTACATCGCGAAGTACGTTGGCAACCTGAGTATAGAACTTATGATTGGAAAGAAGCACTACCTGCATATTGTTCCACTCTTCTCTTGAATTTACTTTTCCAAGTTCATTCATTTCTCTAAAATGAGCATCATTTAGAGTTACATAATCTGCCCTGGCCAAATAGTTCATGTCGGCATCCAATAATATTTCTTCTGATTTGTTTTGAGGTTTTCTCATCCTCTTTGTAACATCAATGATCTCAACAATTTTATCAATTTGTTCAGATGAATATTTATATTTTGGTAAAAGTTCACGCGCGAAATTAATACTTCGGTCTTCATGATTTTCATAATCCCATATATAGCCAACATCATTAAGTAAAGCCGCTGTGCGAAGATTCCAGCAGCGGCCACTGGAACCACGACGGGTCATGGGGATGGCAGCGCAGCACGCGGCCGTCTTCGGACAGGCGCACCCACACAAAGTTCGCCGCGGAAACTCTCGACGATGGCGGTGCCTTCTCGCCGGCCCGCGGCGGAACCTCGACCCGGGTCGGCCCCGACGGCAGCTTGTTGAGATCTGCTCGACCAGCGACAGGCTGGCGCTGAGCTCGGCGATGCGCACCTGGACGCGGGCGTTGACGTCACCCTCGGCGAACACCGGCACCTCGAAATCGAGATCGGCATAGGGCGGATAGCCGGGCACCTTGCGGGCGTCGTGCCCGCGCCCCGAGGCCCGGCCGACGAAGCCGCCGGCGCCGAAGCGGTGCACCAGCGAGGCGCCCACCGTCCCG
>CAVSGB010000192.1:0-6365 GCA_963726845.1 uncultured Bacteroidota bacterium
CGCAATTGTTTTTATTAAAATAAGCGTTTAAGAGTGTGCAAATATGCTCAATTTACTTATACCAAATATGATTAGATTCACTGACTTTTCCCTCTGAAAAGCTTCGCAAATAAAAATGATCTTAAACTTAACTATTACTATCAGTTATCCAAACAACTGTTGCCATTCTACCAGCGCTAATATTATCTTTCTTGCAGAATGAAACCGATAGTCACTAAATGTGTCCCACTTTGCTCCATAAATATTTTTACTTTTTATTCCAAGTAATTCTAACTGTATTCTAGCAATATTATAAAGATCCATTAAGTATTTACCATTATCTTCTAAAGAAAATGCATTTTTGTATATAGGTAATAATTTTATAAATTCCTCTCTAATTTCAGGCTCAACTGAATAACTTGCTTGAGAAATTCCAGGTCCAATCCAAACAATAATTTTATCACTCTTAGTTCCAAACATATTTACAATATTTGAAATTATATTTTTAGCAAGTCCTTTCCATCCAGCATGAACAATGCCTACACTTCTACCATCATAAGATGAAAAAACAATAGGTAAACAATCTGCTGATATTATAGCGCAAACAACACGTTTTTTAGTAGTAAAAGTTCCATCTGCCTCATACGTATCGGAAATAGGCAATTCAATAACTCTATTACTATGGATTTGTTTCAACCAAACAATTGGGTAATCAGGTTTAATAATTTCTTCAAGCTGTTGTTTACAAAACTTTGAGTCAGGTGAATCTTTTGCAAAAGTAACAGGATTGTTTCTTTTAGAAAAAGCTAAAATAGTAAATGCTTTGACATTAGGAATATTCCAATTTGGAGATAATGTTTTAAAATATTCATTCATTATTATTTCAGTTTTTTTAATTAAAATTTTTTCCATAACCTTCTCCAAAACCACTCTAATTGATTGTTAATTTTTTCTTCAAATGTATTGCCAATAAATGTTTTATATACTTCAATAGAATTTTTTCCAACGATATTAATATTTATTGGATTTAGTCTATGCTTTTTATAAGAATCATGGAATTTCTTGGCTCGTTCAGCTAATTTAGTAATACGTCTCCCATATCTTCCTCCAATAGATTTTTCTTTTTGTTTAATGTATTCTCTTAATTGAAATTCACACCTAATAATCATAGTATGACATAATCCAAATATTATTTCAGCATCGATTAGTTCATTATCTAGTAATAAACAAATTCTGTTTAAGGAATTAATAACTTTTTCTATTTCACTGATACTTTTTTCATTCAACTTATTTAACCTAGCAGACTTAAATATTTGATACAAGAATTTACGAGCGTCCTCACTAGTTTTTAATTCATTAATAAAATTATCTAAAACATCAAGTTTTTGAGATTTTGCAATAATTTTTAAATTCTTTAATGCAATGACAACCCCAATTAATATAGTAATAAAAGAGCTAAGGGAAATAATTACATTCCATTGCTCTGCTTTAATACTATTAATTGACATTATTATTTGTATTTAATATTTCAATAAATTTCCTCAAATCCCTTTCAGTTTTTTCAGTTATTTTTTGAGAGAAAACTTCCTTTAGTTTAAACCACTCAAATCCGGCACCTTCTCCCAATGTCAATTTTTCTTTTTTAATATCACTAATAACGTAGAATACAATCCTATATGTATTAAGTTCAATGTTTAAGTAATCATCTAAATGAATTAAATCATCTAAGTTAACATCCAAACCAATTTCTTCAAAAAGTTCTCGTTTAAAGCATTCCTCAGCAGATTCATTGTCTTCATTTAATCCACCAAAAAAAGCAAGTGAATCGGGATTAAATTTTGTATTTCCATCTCTTTTATGCAAAAACACTTCATTCGTTTTAGGATTATATAAGAACCCCCCTGCCCAAAACTTTTCTGGATACTTTGTTGAATTTTCTAACATTTTAATAATTTTAAGTTCTATTAAGGACCAATCATCAACTATGTGACTATATATTACCGAGTTCTTATATAGATCATTCGGATAGAATCTGAAATTTCTCAATATACCTTCTTTAACTGCTCCAAGTTTATGTAATGATTTTTGAGAGTTTATATTGTTTTCATCTATTACATATTGTACTCTTTTTACTTTTAATACATTAAAACAATATTCTAAAATTAATAATTTTACTTCCATATTAATTTTCTTCCCCCAATAATTTGGATTAATCCAAGTGAATGAACTATCAATAGTTCTATGCAATTTATTGAAATTTCTTAGTTGAGTAGAGCCAATAATAATTCCATCCTTGGTTTTAATAGTAAAAGGGAAACAACCTTGAGATTTCTTACTTATGGATTCTTTAATAAAATCAAGAAAATCATTTGTAGTATATGGGCTTTTGGTCAAATATTTCCATACCTTCCTATCAGCACCAGCTTTTTGCAATCCTTCAGAGTCTTCAAGCTCCATTGAAACTAAATCAATATTTTTCCCTTTTAAGATCAATCTCTATTTATACATATCTTATCAAAGATAAGTTCAAAAAAGCAATTGTTCAAATTACATTAATCTTAATAATAATTATATTAGAATACTCTTAACATCTGCATGAAGCAATATTTGTAATTCGTCTAATTTTTGTTCCAACTCCGCGTTTAAATTGATTATATCATTATTTATCTTAAAAGGCATTTTTACCTTTAGAAAGTTGGTTTTTTTATTAAAAATAATTGTAATTGTTTTCATAATAATAATTTTAATATTAACTTTAAAATAGAAAATAAATTACTATTATTGTCAATCCTATTCCTCATTGACATAGTGTAAATGGGGTTATAGTATTGATATAAACGTCAAAGCAGTACTTTAACGTTAGTAGATACAGAAAATGGTATATTAATTTTTCTGTATGAGTAGTTTATCATGAAAATAGGCTGGATTGCTTCCAACAAAGTCACAGCCTATTTTTTTTATCTCAGATGGGAATACCATTAACCAACTGTCTGTTCTGTAATCCTTGATACAAAATCAGATATTCTGTATTTACCTCATAATAAATATTTTAATAGTCTTCAAAGTTACAAAACATAAAGATTATAATTTTCATTTATTATAAAATATAATTTCAATTTACTAAAATTAAATGGATTAAATAACTCAGATTATTTTTAAAAAATAACTAATTTTACAAATCTTTTAAAAGTCATAAATACTTATTGTATAATACTTCATAAAAAACACATTGTCAACTATAAATACCGGAGGCTTAACCTTATTCATCCGGTTAAAGTACTAAATTTTCCGTTTCATGAGTAGAACCATGCTGGGAAAATCAGAATTAATTTTGGTTGTTGAAAGATTGTTGGTAGACAAAAACTATATCGCTGATTTCATTCATTATCTTTGCATTGTAAAAATTAATTGTAATAAAATGAGCAAAAAACTATTTATTGAAAAGAGAGAGCAAGGAGACTATGCAATTAGGAAGCCTAATTCTGAAAGGGCTAGTGATGTTATGCCAACCCAAAAAGAAGCAATCGAAAGGGCAAAGGAACTCAATCCTAATTCTCCGCCTCTTGTTGAGAGGGTTCGCCATACTAAAGATGGGAATCCAGATAAGTGGCGTAAACCATAATTTTGGTTACTTATAAAATAAATTAACTATCTGCTAAAAATAACAGCTGAAGGGTTTGGACTTACTTTGAAAACCTTCTGAAATTCGTATTGGCTGTTAGTCGGTGTTATCGGCTGCCTTTCTGGCTGTACAATATGGTGTTGAGTCAAGTTAGATATGAATTGTTTTTTTTGCTTTGTCTGTGACTTCTGACTCAACTTCTAAACGCTTTTTCAAATTGACAATAATTTTTTTTATTTCAGGGTGCTTTAAATTTTCAAAGTCTTTTAGTAAATTCTCAACAGCAGTTTTTTCATCTATTTTACTGCAACCAAAAATAAATTCAGTTCTCGTTTTATAAATTTTTACTCGTAAAGCAGTTTTTTCATCTTTGTTTTTTCTTGCAAGTGCTTCAGCTTCATTATAAAGTAAATTACCACCTTCACTATCTCCTTTACTGTATCGGATTAGCCCTTTTGTAGCAGTATAAACAACTTTTTCATCATCATTTAATGAAACAAAATCAATTTGTTTAAAAGTATTTTCTGCTTCGCTTGAATTATTTTCAACTGCTAAAGAATATGTTTTGTTATTTAACAAAGTAAATTCTTTTGGATTAGCACGAAGTCCAAAATCGCAAATTTTTATTGCGAGCTCATTGTTGTCTATGATTGCACTTGCTAAATAAGAAGCATGGTTAACAGGTTCAGAGGAAAATGGTTGGTCAACTATCCAATTAAGCGCATCATCAAATGATTGATCCCAATTTTCAAGATTAAGATTATAATATGAGTTTGCTTCAAATGAATTTTTCCTTGTGAAATTAATAGGTAATACTCCCAATTGGGTTGTTGCCCATTCTGCTTGTGCAGTCGTGTTTTCATTGGGGTCAATTAAAGAAGATGTAAAAAGTTTTTTTGATGACTTATTGCTTCCATGTTTTAATTCCTCTGTAGCAATTGCTGCTGAAAGTTCTGATAATGCAAAGGGGCTAAAATTTTTTGCTTCTATCATTGAAAACCCTGCTTTCATGAGATTTGAAGTTTTATTTAAAAAAGCACACAAAGAAATTTCTGTAGCCATTAACCAAGGATCAAATTTTGTTATTGGATTTTTTCGAATTAACTGTAAAGCATATGATAAACTGTCTTCGCCTAACTTATCGTATTTGTGTTTATGAAGGAAAAAACGGACTGCACACCTTATTACAAAAATATTATGAGGGTTTAATTGTATTGCAGTTCTAATACATCTTTCTGCTTCAAAAATTTTCCCAATTACTGTAAACCATCTTGCATAATCAAGCCAAAGTATTGTATTATTGGGATTAAATTTAATTAGTTTTCGTATTTCTTGAATTCTACAACTAATTTTTAAATTAAGATTTTCAAATGAATTAGTATTATTTGCCCCCTTTTCTTTCTCATCTTTTTTACACTTTAAAATTAGTTTAGAAATTATAAATGAGAAATTTTTGTCATCCTTACAATTGGTAATAATAAATTTTGCTGCTTCAATAGCAGCATCCTTTTCATTAATAACAAAAGCGGAATTTACTAATTCTATTGCATTGATAGCGGATTTTTCTTTATTCCAATTATCTTTTTGCTTTTGAATTGAAAGAGGAGGAAGTATAGATGAGTTCTTATTCTTGTCTTTTACGAGTTCTCCTGCTCTTGAAGTTTCTTTAAAATCCCGCCATCTTGGAATTACAAGCCGATCGGGACGATTTGTATAAAGTCCCATGGATTATTTTCTTGAGAGTTTAATTTCAGCAAGATTAGCTAGTTTGGTGAATTGAGAAATAAATCGTTCAACAGACATTGAACTTGCTGTGCTAGCAATATTTTTTGGATGTCCTCTCTTTCTTGGATTAGGATGACATAATTGTCGCAAGGTTATTTCAAGTTCATCTTTTAATTCTTCATTTTCTTTCAAATAGGCACAGAAAAAATCAACTATTGCCCAATTATATGCATATTCTAAATAAGGTAAAACTTCTTCAAATGTGCCACCCCATTTTTCAGGTCTATAATTTGGATTTAAATTATCTAAACCCAAAAATAACCAAGTATTAAAGTTTGATTGAGTAAAAAGAAAAAAAATCAAACTGCCCAATTGATAAATGTCAGATGCTTGACTTTTGTATACCCAATCAGTTTCTGTTTGTCCGTAAAGGTATTCTGGAGTTAGATATGATGGGTCGCCTGTTGCAAGAAAATCTTTGTTGGGATTTTCGATGCCTTTTTTATCTGAACTACCCAATTCACTGATTTTGTAGAGGTGTTTACTGAATTCCATTATATTTTCTGGTTCTCAAATTTTTATGAGCTACTCCCTGACCATGCAACTGCCAAAGTCCAACTGAAACATTATGAAGAATTCGTAATAACCAAGCAGTGTTAAAGCGACTATCAAAATCAATTTGTGATTTAATATCTTTCTCTGCGTATTCTAAAATGAAATAAGGAACGGGAATTATACTACCTGTCAATGGTGGTATATTACCTTGAGCAAGTATTTTTATAATTCTTGTAAGCCGTTTTGATTGGCAAAGTTCAAGCAACTCCTTTTCAAAATCATATGACTTTGAAAGTTGAACTAAAGCACCTGTCGGGTCTTTGTCTAATAAAGCAATTGAAAAATCAAGTGCTTTAAGAATTGATGTTTGTCCGTCTTTTTCAACAATGTAGGTTTCCGAAAAACTAGATGCACCATAGTCAATAGTTTTGGTCACATTATCTTTTACAACCCAACCATCGTCAAGTTTCTTACCTTTAAGATA
>CAVSGB010000193.1:0-4877 GCA_963726845.1 uncultured Bacteroidota bacterium
ACTGAACCTCTGAAGCAATTAAATTAACGAGGTTTGGAACTGATACAGGGGTCAAAATAATATTTTGCATAAAATTTCTTTTTAAAATTTCGTGCAAGTTAATTTTGATAAACCCCGGAATGTTTTTGGGAATTTTTTCCCTGATTAATTACCTAAATAATTGATATTTATATTTTTTGTAAGGAAATTTTTCTTATTAATTTGGCCTTTTACTTAACCATAAAATAACTTCAGAATCATTTTTGGAAATATCTTTGATTATTTCTTTCCATTTATTTCTGTCTTTCAAGGTTAACCCACGCTGAAAATTGCCCCCAAAGTCATTAATTGAAGTTTCATTGTAACTTTGATAAAACCCCGCACCTTTTGTACCATACTTATTTTGACCATATTGAATAATTTCTTCTTTACTTTCGCTAATCTTTTCTGCTTTTCCCAAAGCAATTAATATTAAGTGATAATAAGCATACCATTTGTCTGCATATTTTTTTCTTTCAGGTTCATCAGTTTCTTGAAACCCTTCAAAGAAATTAAGTAAGTCCTTACAATACTTTATTAACTTACCATCTAACTTATATTTATTAGGGAAAATTAATTTGTTATTTCTAAAATATTCATCATCTAAATATTGACTATTTGTGAATGGATACAAATCAATAATATTAAAATCCATTACAAGAACTACAGCATCAAATTTTGAGGCATCTTTATTAACTAATTTTGCTTGTTCTTTTTGAATTACATATTCTAAAAGAAATTCTTCAAATTCTTTCTTAAACACATCTAATGTTGGTGGAATTTTATTTCCTGTACTTTGATATTCCTTAAACCTTTGTTCAAATTCCTTTTTTAATAACGTTTCAAATTCCTTGTCAAAGAAAGCGATAACATTTTCAACATTTTTACATATTTCTTTAATCTGTTTTAATAATATTGTTTTGTCTATACTCTTTTCAAACCTATCAATAAAATATGTCTGTACTAAAGTAAAATTAAAGAGTTCAACATTTGAAAAAAATTCTATTATATCAAATAAAACGTTTAATTCTAATTGCCATTTAAGAACATTTTTAATTAATTTTAATTCTTCTAAAACTATTTCTGGTATAGTGTATTTCTTTAAAATATCAAATGTTTCAGCTTGCTTTTGTGCTGGCAAGTTTGTTGAGGGTTCATCCATTTTTCTTTGATTATCATTTTTACTATTGATTTGTTCTTTTAAATATTCCATGTAAGCCAATTGAAATTTGTAATAATCAATTTTGGGCTGGTCAAAAAGTATTTCCGTTTTTTTTGAATCCTCTGTATTTAATCCAAAATCAGTAAATGAAGGTTCTTTTATATTTTTTTCTAAATATTTTAATTGAATATCATTTGGCTCAAGTCCAATTCGTTTTTTTAATAAAAACATATTTTTGTATAAATCTTGACTGTATTTCGGAAGTGAATAATCTAAATCAAATCCTCTATAAATGCCAATTTCTGCTATTGGACATGTTTCAAAATCCTCAACAAACATTTCAACTAACTTTTTATATCTCGGTTCAACAGGGTTAAAGGTTTTTGTTTGAATTGTTTCAGTTTGTTGTATTGGATTAATTTCATCAATGAATTTAATAATTTGATAACAATAAAGATTAAAAGGCTCATTGTTTTCAATGGGACTATAATTTAATTTTAGGTATTCAAATTCTTTATCATTTAAAAATTTGCTACTTGTTCCAGGAAATATTTTTTTAATTAAATAATCATAAACAACAATAACAGCACTGTTTTTTGAAAATTCTCTTTCTATATCAACTTGTTCAGGCTTTTCATTTATTTCATTGGGCAATTCGTTTAGCTCTTTTTCACTTTTTAATTGTTCAGCTAATTTCATTGCTTGTTCAGACCATTCTCTAATTATTTCTAAATTCTTTCCAATCATTAACTCATTTTTATAAAAGGTTCTTACATCTTCAGCTTTTTTACGTATTTCTTTTAGTTGATTCCAAAATATCGTTTTGTCATTACTTTTTTCAAACCTATCTATAAAATATTCTTCTACTGAATTAATATCAAATAATTTTATATCTGAGAAAATTTCTATATTCCAAAATACTCCCCCATCCAATTGTGCATTATAAATATCATTTATTAAGGTTAATTCTTTTAAAACTTTCTTAGGGATTGTTAATTCATACATACTATTTATTTGAAGTTAAATTTTTAAAATACGTTGCCTTTTCATCGCTGTTAAAGCTGCCTAAATAGTTTTGCGTAGTCTTTATTGATTTGTGGCCTAATACTTCACTAATTAAGGTTAAAGGGCTGTTACTTTTCATCATAATAGTTGCAAAGCTATGCCGGGCGGAATAAGTAGTTACTTTTTCTTCAATACCTAGCTTTTTTGCAATCCTGTCAATGTTATCATTTATGTTTTTTATCAATTGCCTTACTAAGTTAAGTTGTTTTTGTGGGTCTTGTTTTTCTTTAATAACATCAAAAATGTAGGAACTGTCATAAACAGGCTTTAAACCCCAATAATCAATGATTTTTTTTGCTTCTTTACTCAAAGGTATTGAGATTGTCTTTTGTTTATTCTTTGTAGTCCGCTTCGTTTTTTCACGTACAAAATTTATTGTATTGTTTTCAATATTCTCATATTTTAACCGTACAATATCTGCAATATTCATCCCAGCGCACAAATATGAGAAAACCCATAAATCACGATATTTATGTTCATTACTGCCTGGATAAGGTTTATAATCCATAATCTTTAATACATTTTCAAAACTGAGGGCTTTTTTCACATTTTCGCCTGTTGGTATATTGTATTTGCTATCTGCACTACCAAAGGGATAGTTATTAGTATTTACGTTAGATAAGGGGTTTTTTATAGCCCGGTTAAATACAGTCCTAACATTTCTCAAATACATTCCTATTGTGGTTAAAGATTTTCCTTCATTCAACATGTATTTTTCAAAATCATTTAAAAATGTTGGTGTAACATCAATAAACTTTAGTTCTGTTTTATTTCGTAGCGCAATATAATTGATTAGGCTTTTTCGGGTATATTTAAAAGTGTCGGACGTTCCCGGCCTACCTTCTTTTAAAAGTTCATTTTCAGTATTGAGCAATGTTGTTAAAATATCATCTTGGTTGGCTGCTTTTTCAGGCAAACGCTTTTTAAATTCATCAAATGAAAAAACGGTCATTTGTGATTCAATTGCTTTGGCTTTATTAATACAATCGTTGAATAAATTGAAAATATTATCTTGCTCAGGGGTCAAATATGTACCTCTTTGTATTTTCTCAAATTCATTAATATATTCATATCCTTTTTCATGTTTGTTTGTAACCTTAATCGTTTTCTCAGGGTTAAAGAATAAATCTTTATTGCCAACATGCAATAAACTACCTATTGAATAAAACCTATAATCACGGTTGAAAATAACCTGAAGTTTTGCCGGACTAAGGCCGTCTTTATTTAAACTGCCTTTTCTTTTATCTAAAACAATATTGAATGTAGGTATCATGTTACTATATTTTTACTTGCCAAACAACTTGCCAAACATTTTAGTAAAAGTACATAACATTTTTGAATAATATTGAATAACAAATTACTTAATTATCAACTGTTTTTATTACTTTTGAGTATAATATGAAAAGCAGTAATATGTTAAATATTTTGACTCTTAATCAATGGGTCGAGGGTTCGATTCCCTCCGGGGTCATCAATAAACAAAAGCAGTCCAGAAATTTTCTGGACTGCTTTTGTTACTGGAGACCACTTCTGGAGACCATTTTTTTTCATTCCACATTAATTTAGCGTTAAACCAAACACCATTTCTTCGCTTGCTTTTTATTCAAAAATTCAGGTGTCAAGTAATGTTCTACTACTACTTTTTGAGTATGATGATGTGTAATTGCACTCGCAGCATTTCCAAATATTTCTTTTGCTGGAATTTTATAATCGCTTTTAACTGCCCTATATTTTATTTAAAAATTTGCTAAAAGAATGCCATTAGTATATCAGATAGTGATTATTCGATATAATAAAACCTCATAATAGAAACACTTCAAATGAAAACTGGTGTGGATATAATGTCATTATATATTTAATTATCAATATTATAACATATATTTATTCACTGCATTATACTATTCATTATCGAACTTTTGGGAGGCGAAAACTTAATATGTATTAGATAAACAGTAATATAATATGATTTGGTATATCACTTTTTATCCTTATTCAAAAATTGTATTAAACTAACTTCCAATAATAGGCATTGAGTGTGCATACTGATTATCTTTTGTTTGTAGTAGAATAAATCCAGCAATATCAGCCCTTGAAATACCAAATTTTATTTTTTTATCCCCAAAAGTAACTTTAATATTTCCTGATTAATTGTTGAAAATTCATTCATGACTAAATAGAATTTAAAATATTGATAAATTATTCTTTCCTCAACTTTTCCCAAATCAATTCCACATTTTCTTCACCTTTATTATAATCCACTTGCGATTGTTTTTCATATACTTCTCTAAATGGTGATATATTTATCTTTCCTGAATCAGGATATTCACAAACATCAATTCCAACAGTTGACATTATGTCCAAATAAATACATGGGACAGTATCGTGGTTATAAAACTGGTGCGCACTGGTTTCACCGATTTCACAAAAAATTAATTGCCCTTGTTTTGCAATTTTAAGTCCTTTTGGTGAACGAACTGTCATTGACCCTGATATAATCATCATTAGTTCCTCAGCATTTCTATGGAAATGATAGGGTGTGGAATATTTGCCTGGTTCTAACTTTCTAATATCAAAAGCAAAATGCTTTGAATCTACTAAGCAATACGTAACTGAGAAAAGTCAGTAGATTAAC
>CAVSGB010000194.1:0-15985 GCA_963726845.1 uncultured Bacteroidota bacterium
CTTATCAATGGTATTAGCTATTTGTTTGTAATCACTACATTATTATTTATAACAATTAAGCCCGATTCAAGATTGCCTGGTGGTAAAAATATAATTCAGGACTTTCGCGAAGGGTTTTCTTATACCTTTAACAACACGACAATCCGAACGTTAATTTTAATGCTTGCTTTGGTAAGTTTGGGTAGGGATGCCTTATACAATCCTGATGCCTGTATTTGCCAGTAATATCCTTCATGGCTCATCGCACACTTTTGGTTTTCTCATGGCCGCAACAGGAGTAGGAGCTTTAATTGGATCGTTGTATATGGCATCACGAAAAACTGCTGCGGGTTTAGAAAAATTAATACCATTTGCAACATCAATCTTTGGCCTCGGAATTATTGTATTTGCAATGTCAAGAAATTTCTATTTTTCACTTTTTATCTTATCGTTTACTGGCATGGGAATGATATTTCAAATGGCAGCAAGCAACACAATTATCCAAACAATTGTTGAAGAACAAAAGCGTGGCAGGGTAATGAGCTTTTATACTATGGCATTTATGGGAACGGCCCCTTTTGGAAGTTTTCTTGCAGGTTGGTCGGCCAAATTAATCGGTGCACCCGATACATTAATTATTGGCGGGATACTTTGTATTGCAGGTTCTTTAGCATACTTATTTGTATTGCCAAAGATGAAGAAAATGCTTACCCTGTTTTACGAACAACATAATTTAAACCCCCACTAAACTTAATAATTGATAATTTCCATAATCCCAGTTCGATCCTGTTTATAGTTCCCAACTAAATTGGCAGTTGAATTTCAAATTATAATACAAATTTTTTCCATCTTCTTTTTTTTGAATTTATTGCCTAATATCAGTACTTTCATACTTTTTATTTGCTTTCCAATTACTAAATAATAATGAATAGTTATGTCCGAAAGTTCAAATAAAAAATTGATTAATTCAAATATTGCAATAACACTTTTTCTGAGAGCTTTCATCTTTTAAAAGGTAAAAAATTTCTAATTATAAGCTTCTTTAATTGATATAAAAGTTTTCTAATACTTTGATTTCGAATAATTGTAAAATGAACTAATATTGAAGTAAAATAGAATTTTGAGCCTTTTCTGAAAAGTAAGTTTTATGAGAATTTTATTCCGTTTTTTAAAACCTCATCAACTTAACCATTCTTCAATAGTAGAATGGGAACTCCTTCTTCTGATTAAGAGTTCTGGAGTGAGATTAATGCGGCTTTACAAAATTATCACTATATTATATTTTGTTCTTTTTTTCTATTCGCCAACTAACAACGCGCAAACCTTGGATTATTTCCTGAACCAGGGATTGGCCAACAGTCCGTTGCTAAAAGATTATCAAAATCAAATCTACGCATCGGCACTGGATAGTTTGTTGGTTAAATCAGCCCAGCTTCCGCAAATCGGGTTAAATAGTCAATTTTTGGTTGCACCTGTTTATAGTCATTTTGGTTATGATGAAGCCATAACAAACGGCGGAAATTATTCCGGAGTAGTTGCTGTTACACAGCCGTTTTTTAACCAGAAAAATTTGAGCAATAAATTCAAGAGTATTTCAATTCAGAAGCAATCATTACAAAATTCATCAAAAATTTCGACCAGTGAGTTAAAACGTGTCATTACAAACTTATACCTAACAGCATTTGCCGATCTTAGCGATTTGAAGTTCAATAAAACGTTTTTAAAAATAATGCAAGGTGAAGTTGAAATTATTCAGCAATTGGTCACAAACGGCGTTTACAAGCAAACAGATTATTTGTCGCTTCGTATTGAACAGCAGTCTCTTGAAATCCGTATTCTGCAAATAAAAGGCCAATATGAAAAAGATATGCAGTTGTTAAACCAGATTTGCGGATTGAGCGATTCCACAGGCCAGAACATTAGTATACCGTTAGTTGTAAAAGCTGATCTGCCCAATCCGATACTTTCGCCGCTTTTTATTCAATATAAAATAGACAGCCTAAGGATTTCAAACGAAAAAATTGCAATTGAAAACAGATACCGGCCTAAACTGAGCTGGTATGCCGATGCAGGTTTTAGCAGTAGTATTTTTTTAAATATCTATCAACATTTTGGATATAGTGCTGGTATCAATCTGAGTTTTCCAATTTATGACGGGAACCAGCGAAAATTGGAAATTGAGAAACTCAGCATTTCTGAAGATAGCCGTACACATTATGAATGGTATTTTAAGAATCAATATGCAAGCCAGGTACTGCAACTAAACAATGAATTATCAATTTCGAAAAATATAACTGCAAAACTGAATAAACAGTTAGCTACTTCAGAAGAGTTATTGTTTTTATCAAAAAATCAACTTAATTATGGTAATATTGCTATAACAGAATTCATCAATGTCCTGAAGAATTATAACACTATCAACCATGAATTGAACCAGTGGCAGGTTAAATCGCTCATGATTATAAATGAACTGAATTATTTGATGCAGCAATGAAAAAGAATTATAAAAATATTCTCAAAAATATTAATTTTATGAGAACCTTAATTTGCATCCAAGGTCTTCACACTAAGTCCTTCTCCAACTGGAGAGGGACTTCTTTCTGTAATTTACAAAGAAAGGGCATTTCCTTTCTCCGATTGGAGAAGGGGTTAGGGGATACCTTTCGGCTTTTCAAGGTGGCCTTAATTGTAAAAATTTTAGTAATTAATTTGTTTCTGATTTCTATTCTTTCAGGTTGTGCTCCCAAAACTGAAGTACCTGAAAATAATGCCGATGTTAAAACTCCTGTTACAATTACAGCAATTTCAATTGAAAAGCTAAGTGAGAGTATTGAACTAAATGCCTTTTCATTTTTCTTAAGAAAAAATATTATTAAATCGACAACGACTGGATTTATTGAAAATATCGCGATCAATCCAGGTGAAGATGTTCAAAAGGGACAGCTTCTATTTACTTTAAAAACAAAAGAAGCATCGGCTATAAATAAAAATGTTAAAGCCGATAGTTCACTTGCTTTTCAGGGCTTAATTAAAATTACCGCACCAAAAAACGGACTGATTGCTTCAGTTGCTCACCAAAAAGGTGATTATGTTCAGGAAGGCGATGAATTGGCTACAATTTCAGAAGTGGCTAGCATGATATATTTATTACAGGTGCCTTTCGAAATGCGTGAATTTATTCACAAAAATATGACTTGCGAAATTATCCTTCCTGATAAAAAATCGATCAGGGGCACTGTTATATCAAATATGCCTGTAATGGACATTGCATCGCAAACTGAAAGTTTCGTAGTCAGGCCGATATTTCAGAAAAGCAATCAGAGAACCTTATCGTTAAAGTAAGTATTATTAAATCTTCAAAAAAGCAGGCTGCTTTGTTACCCAAAGCTGCAGTATTAGCAAATGAGGAACAATCTGAATTCTGGGTAATGAAATTGATTAACGATAGTACAGCAATTAAAGTCCCAATTTGTAAAGGAATTGAAACTTCAGAAAAGGTGGAAATTTTAAAACCTTCATTTTATAAAACTGACAGGATTTTACTTTCAGGAAATTATGGATTGCCTGATACAGCAAGAGTAATAATTCAACAGGAAAATTGAAATGCACAACTTCTATCATTCTTATAAAAATCCGATTGCTGTTTTGCTTGCTGCTATTATTGCCTGTGGTATCTTCTTTTATTCCCAGGTTCAGGTTTCGTTATTTCCTGAAGTAACATTTCCAAAACTCAAAGTTATTGCCGATTACGGCGAACAGCCCGTAGGCAAGATGATGGTATCGGTTACACATCAGTTGGAAAATGCAATTAAACAAATTCCCGATTTAAAAATGATCCGCAGCACTACAAGCCGCGGAACGTGCGAAATATCTGCATTCCTGCGCTGGGGCTCAGATATAGACCTCAATTTGCAAATGCTGGAACTTCGTATAAACCAGGTTAAAAATGATTTACCGCCCGACGTACACATTGAAATTCAAAAAATGAACCCTTCAATCTTGCCAGTGATGGGCTATACGTTGGAAAGCAAAACGAAATCGCAGATTGAGCTTAACCTGCTGGCAAATTATACCATCAAACCATTTCTTTCGCAGATAACTGGCGTGTCTGAAGTGCGCATCATTGGCGGTAAAACCAAAGAATACCGGATGATCCTCGATCCTCAGAAAATGAGCGCTTTTTCTATTACGCCTGAAATGATTGCTACTACTATCGGGCAAACCAACTTTATTAATTCAAACGGTTATGTCTCGGATTATCGCCGTTTGTACCTTACTATCACCGATGCAGGAATTTACAGCAAAGCCGACATAGAAAATACAGTTATAAGAAATGATGGAAAACGAGTAATAAAAATTAAAGATATAGCTGCAATAGAAATTTGCGAAAAAACAGAGTACACAAAAATAAATGCTAACGGCCGACAGGCCTTGCTTATAGCAATACTTAAGCAACCTAATTCAAACCTGGTTGAACTTTCGAAAGATATTCTTTTTAAAAAGAAAGAATTGGAAAAGCTTCTTCCAAAAGATGTTCAAATGGAGCTATATTACAACCAGGCCGATTTCGTCAGCGATGCTATCCGGAGCGTCAACGATAGCCTTTGGCTCGGGCTGGCACTTGCAATTTTTGTTTCAATTCTTTTTCTCAGGTCAATAAAAGCGGGCGCTACAATTTTAATTACAATACCTGTCACGCTGTTGTTGACAATATCAACACTTTATTGCATAGGCTACAACCTTAACATCATGACACTTGGCGCTATAGCTGCTGCCATTGGGCTAATTATTGACGATGCCGTAGTTGTTGTAGAGCAAATCCACCGCACACATGAAGAACACCCGGACATTACATCGCATATATTGGTTCAAAAGGCAATACACTATTTGTTCCCATCGATGCTCGGCTCATCAATAAGCACGATCGTGATTTTTATCCCTTTTATGTTAATGAGTGGGGTTGCAGGCGCATATTTCAACGTTCTTACAAATACAATGATCATTACCCTGGTTTGTTCATTTATTGTGACATGGATCGGCCTTCCGGTAATTTATATAGTTTTGTCCGGTATCGGCCTTCACTTATCCGGTAAATCCGGTGAAGAAAAAGCAAGAGCAACACAACAACAGAAATGGGTTTCATTTTTTATTAAAAAACCAATTATCAGCATCGGAATAATAATAATCCTGATTTCATCAGTTTTCATAATTTTACCGCGCTTAGAAACCGGATTTTTGCCAGAAATGGACGAAGGTTCAATTGTTCTCGATTATACATCCCCTCCGGGGACATCGCTTGAGGAAACCGACAGGATTTTAAAAGAAGTCGAGAAAATAATTGTTAAGATACCGGAATTTCATAGTTATTCAAGGCGTACCGGGACGCAAATGGGGTTTTTTATAACCGAACCAAACTATGGTGATTATCTTATCCAATTAAAAAAAGACAGGAAACGCTGCACCGAAGAAGTAATAGACGATATCAGGAAGCAGGTGGAATCATCACAACCGGCGCTTCGTATAGACTTCGGCCAGGTAATTGGCGATATGCTCGGCGATTTAATGGCCTCGGTACAACCAATTGAAATAAAAGTTTTCGGGAACGACCAAAAAATACTCAATGATCTTGCTGTGCAGGTAGCCCATGAGGTTGAAAAAGTGGAAGGCACTGCCGATGTATTTAATGGCATAACCGTTGCCGGGCCAACGGTTGAAGTAAAACCCAACACTAAGGAACTGGCGCAATTTGGGCTTTCTCCGGCTTCATTCCAATTCCAGATGCAAACTCAATTAGAAGGAAATATTGTCGGTTCAGTTCTTGAAAAGGAACAGTATACTGATATCCGTATGATGTATCCTGATAGTAGAAAATCAAGCATTGAGAAAATGAAGCATCAGTGGATATTTTTACCGGGAGGGAAATTGAAACCAATAAATGAACTTGCTTCAATTGAAGCGAAACAAGGCGTTGCAGAAATAAACCGTGAAAATCTTCAATCGGTAGTAATTGTAATTGCACGATTAAACCAACGCGGGTTGGGGAGCGTTATAAACGATATTCAAAAAAGGATCGGTTCTAAAATTGCTTTACCTCAGGGATATCATATTTCGTACGGTGGGGCTTACGCCGAACAGCAAAAATCATTCGAAGAATTGTTGCTGATCCTGATACTTGCCAGTTTAATGATTTTTGCTTTGATGCTGTTTCTATTTAAAGATTTCAGGGCAGCGCTTGTTATTTTATTTATTGCAGTCCTTGGAATTTCCGGAAGCCTGATTGCATTAAACATTACACACACACCACTAAATGTTGGCAGCTACACCGGGTTAATTATGATTGTCGGGATAATTGGGGAAAATGCCATTTTCACCTTTCAGCAATTTAAGACTAAATTAGACAATAACCTCACAATCGATGACTCAATAATATTTTCCATTTCCACCCGCCTGCGCCCGAAGTTAATGACAGCCCTGGGTGCCATAATAGCTTTAACGCCTTTGGCCATAGGAATCGGCACGGGGGCGCAAATGCACCAACCATTGGCAATAGCAGTAATAGGAGGATTTATATTTGCTTTACCTTTGTTGCTGATTGTATATCCAACCCTTTTAAGGTTGATTTTTAGACAAAGAAATTTAAATAACAATCAAAACTGAAGATAAATCAGGTATCCTTCAGAACTAATTCTTAAAAAAAGTGAATTAAATTATCAATTTAAGGTATATTATTTGACAAGATAAATAATAGATTATTTATTTAATTGAATATTTTGCAATTTTGCTTTTTCAGAATTTAAAATTTATCCAATGAAAGCTTACTACTATAGGTTGTCAACCATATTTAAATTGTTTGGCGCATGTTTATTGATTTGCCTTTTGCAAAGTTGTGGCCCTACTACGTATGTAGTAGCAAGTAATGATTACAAACAGGAACCGGCATATCCAGATTGGGCGCCTCAATATGAAAATCCGGAACGGGTAAGTTATTATTATATGCCCGATATTCAAACGTATTATGATGTAAGGAACCGGCAGTTCATTTATTATGATAATGGGGCATGGATTTATTCATCGCATATTCCACCACAGTATTCAAGTTACGATTTGTACAATGCATATATAATTGTATTAAGTTACAATGCTTATGAGCCCTGGAGACATCATCAGGATTATTATGCCCAATATCCCCCGTATTATTATCAGTCTTCAAACGTAAACAATACAACCATAATAAATAATAATTATTATGGATCGCCCGGAAGCGGACAAACTACAAGTGGAGGATTTAACGAAAATGCGAGAACTCCAATTTACAGGAGCGCCAATAGCCAGACTACGCGAAGGAATGCGGCAGGCTCCTGCTACAAATCAAAATGGAACTTTGCGCAATGCAAATCAGCCCAATATTATTGAGCAACCCAGGAGATCGGATAATGCTAATGTTATAAATAAACCTGCAACACAGGAAAATAACCGCCGTGTAAACGAGACACCTGGAACGACACCAAATGTACCTAGACAATCTACTATAAATACAATCTCCAGCCCTCTTAATAACCAGGCGCCCCAGACAGAAAGAAGATCCGGGCTTAACACAGGCGCCAGCAATCAACCTGCAAGTACTGTAAATCCTGCACCCAATATAAAACAAGATAATCAAAATGGCAGGCATGATAATTTAACAGAGAAGAAAGAGCAATCTTCTGAAATCAGGAACGAGCAACCCAAAAGGCCGGAACAACAAAGAAGCAATGTTCAACCTTTGAAAAAAGAAAATAAGCCGACTGCACGAAAAGAGGCCCCCAAAGCAGAAGACAAGAAAAAGGATGACGACAAAAGAAGGTAATAAAATAAAAATCGGATAAGTTTTGCAACTATCCGATTTTGGTAGCCCGTAGGGTATTACTTTTATCATTTCAATAGATTTCATCAAAAATAAAAATAAATTCGTAACATACAATAAATAAGCATAATTACCTTAACAAAGCTAAGTTAAAATAAATTACATTTCATTAGATTTAATCAAATAGTGTGCGTAAATTTGAATTAAATACGTACACAATGAGTTTAAAAATTAACTTCTATCTCGAAAGCAGGCAAGGCAATGAAAAGAACTTACCAATTAATATGTTGGTTTGGTTTGACGGGTTACGTTTAAAATACTATGTTGGTTTTCGTATTGATTTAAGCAAGTGGGATAAAGAAAAACAGGAAGTCAAGAAAAATAATCTTAACGAAGATGGGCTTACATCTTCATTTATTAATCAGAAATTAAGCAATCTAAAAAATGAAGCTGCTAAAATTTACAACCAATATGATGCGCTTAAAAAACCATTATCTATTGAAATTTTCCGCAATGAACTAAAGGTAATAGACAATAAGAATGTAAAAAAGGTTAATGAACATAGTATTAATAATTGTTTCGAGGTTTATTTGTCATTAATAGATGTTAGTTATGGCACTTTAAAAATGATAAAGGTTGTTTTCAAACATTTTCAAACTTTCTTGAAAACGAACCGGGATATAAACGAAATTACACACGAAACTTTAATTTTATTTGAGAATTATTTACGAGCCAGTGAAAATAAAGGTCATAATACAATAGTAAGCAATATGAAGCGGCTAAGGGCTTTCTTTAAATTTGCTGAAATGAAAGAATGGATTAAAATAAACCCATTTAAAAAATATAAGGTTGAATCTGAAAGGTACGGGCGGCCAATAGCATTATCGAAAAATGAATTTGAATTGCTTTATAGTAAAGACTTATCGGAAAATCTTAAATTAGATAAAATAAGAGATATTTTTATTTTCCAAAGTTGCATCGGTTGCCGTGTATCTGATTTAATGCGTTTGACAAAGGCAAATATTATTAATGGTTTCATTCAGTACGTACCTATCAAAACAAAAGAAGAAAGCCCAAGTCCTGTAAGTATCCCAATTAATGATAAAGCAAAGGCAATTTTAAACAAATATGCCGGAAGTGATACATTGTTACCTTTTATTTCTGATGTTAAGTATAACTTGTATTTAAAGGACTTATTTAAACATTGCGAATTAACAAGGCAGGTAATAAGATTAAACCCATTAACAGGGGTTGAGGAAAGTATATCATTAAATAAAATTGCCAGCTCTCATTTAGCCAGGCGAACTTTTATCTCTATCTTGCATAAGAAAGGAAAAGATTCTGTTATTGCCAGCATGACAGGCCATAGCAAAACCAGCAAAGCATTTGCTCGTTATTATGACATAGATGATGAACAAAAACAAGAAATAATAAATTTGATTTAAGTCTTTAATTAATAGAAAATTGAACCGTAAAAACGGCGTGAAATGAATAAGTTTAATATGATCGCTAACTAATTTTCACCATGAATTTATGATTATTAAAGTTAAAATTAATGGCATATTACAAGAAATAGATGCGATTACCTATTTTGAAAATATTGATATTAACAATGAACCTAAGTTAAATTTAGATAATGTAGTTCATAGTGGCGAAATTGGAGAATCATATGTAAAAGATAATTACAATGTACTTATACAGCAAATGTTTTATTTGAAAAAAGATATTTGTTACCTGACTGATAATGCAAAGCTTAAATTCATTGAAGGTAAATTCGCCGAACTAAAACCTCAAAATCCAAATTTTGACCACGTAGTTGTAAACCAAGCCTTTTTTCAACTTGATGTATATTGGTGCGAGTTTATTAAAGAATACAAAGAATATTTATCCCAAAAAATTGAATCCGATGAAATACTTAATAAAACTGATGTTTATGCAACATTTGCAAACGACATTGAAGAAAGGTTAGCATTTGACCGCAAAATTTATGTATTTAATGGCCAGCTATATTTAATAAGAGAAGAAGAAAAACAAACATTTTTAAAATTAGAACGTCAAAAGGTATTTAATGATATTAAGAATTCGGATTTGTTTACATGGTGGCCTAAAACAGAGAATTATTACGATATAGTGCCAAATGCTTGGAATTTAGATAGAAGAAAATTGCTAATCAATTATGCCAGTAATTATTCACAGCAAATAAAATATCAATTTCAAAAAGGCTTAAACAATCCATATTTTGAATTCAAAGCCCCTGAATTAATGGAATTCATTACTAATATGAGCTTACTTAATCATATTGATGATTGCCTGAACAAATATTCAAATGAAAGTAAGTCGCAACAGTCGAACGAACCGCAGGAAATGGATAATAAAAAGAAAAGTGAAATATTTTGGAATGAAGTAGAAAGAAGATTCAATATTCGCAAAAAACAAGCGAATGAATATTTAGAAAAAATTTTAAAAGAAGAATTACAAATAGAAACTTTAGAAACTTGGATTAATAACGTTGAAAGCCTTTATCAAAATGATATTGATTATAATAACCCTAAATGCCTTATGTTAAAAGGAGTAGTGGAAATCAATTTCACTGTGCATGAATTCGCATATTTAAGAGATATAAAAGAAAAAGGTTATAATTATATAGCAATTACAAGCGAAAATTTTGAGGAATGTGCAAAAAGGGATTTTTCTTTAAGAAATTTAAACCTTCAATCAACAGTAGCCGAATTTGATTTACTTAAAGGATATTTCCAAACTAAATTAAACCAACTTGAAAATAATATTAAAAGTCATAAAATTAGAAAAGAAACAATAAGTTCAAATAAAGAACTTTTAAAATTGACAGGTACAAATATTGAAAAATTAGTATTCGAATTAAAAAGGCATAATTTTTTTGACGAAGTTGAATTGATTAAAGTTCAAAATTGGTTTAAAGGAATTAAACCTAAAGAAAAAATAGAATTGAATAAACCTGCAAATCATTTTATTTCTGTTATCGCTGACCTACAAGAATATAAAAAAATAAAAAACACAAAGGAATTTCTATATAAGTCTATAAATGAATCGTACTTATCTAAAAATAAGGAAATAACATGTGAGTACATTAAAAAGGTAATGAAACCAGGAAGTGAAAATAGAATATCCCAATCCGATAAGACTAACTATATTAATATCAATAACTTTTAACTTAATAAACAGTCCATCAAGGTACACAAATGTACTATTGTGTACCTTTATAACTCTGTATTTCAATACATTAAAACATATTTAAGATTTAATTTTGTTGTCAGAAATTTAAATCTGACAATATGATTAATACTCTATTTGACAAACCAGCATTTACCGTTACAGTCGGTGAACTTATTGGAGCAATAAAGGCTGAATTATCTGTAACCAATCCACCTCAACAAATCCAAGTTTCTACTCCACAAAAACTATTTGCATATTCGATAAAGGAAGCGGCTGAGTTTTTCCATGTAAGTCCGGTAACTTTTCAAGATAGAAAAAACAAAGGATTTGTCAAATTTACGCAACATGGCAGGAAGTGTATAATTGATTTGCCGGGTACATTGGAACTGTTGAACAATAAAAAGAGGGTAAAATAAATACTCTTTTACAATGGTTGACGGTGTAAAAACAAAGTTTATTCCTATCTCAAATCATAGTTTATTGGATTGGGATATTAAGGTAAACGAAAACACAGGCGAAGAACGACCTACAAAAACGTTTAAATGCAAAGGCTTAAAATTCATCAATAAAGACGGCAAAATATATTTGGAAGGTTCATTTCAAACTTTTTTCAACGATGGACAGAATTTACTTAATTACAATGATTTTACATATACCGACTTTGTAATCACAATTAAGCAATTTGAAAAATTATTTGCCATTGACCCTGCAAAAGTATTACTAAGCAATGTTGAATTTGGTGTAAATATTATTTTACCATTTCCGACTGAAAAGTTTTTAAGAAGTTTGGTAATGCACATAGATAAACCGTTCGATAAATTTCCTTACAGTATTACAAAAGGCAAAGGCTCAGGTTATGAGGCTGTACATGATTACTACATAATTAAATTTTACGATAAAGGCGCAAGATGCGACCAAAGCAAATACATATTAAGGATTGAAATTAAGGCTATAAAAATGGCATTTTTTCAATACTATAACATTCCCATTCAAACACTCAAAGACTTATTAAATATCAATTCCCTAAAGGCATTGGGTGAAATATTGGTGAATATAGTTAACGAATGTGTTGTTGTTGATACTGATTTATTGTTACAAGAAAATATAAACGATAAAGATAAATTAATACTATCCAATGGCTCAAATGCAAAATATTGGGATAACCTTAAACCCAAAAGTAAAGACTATCAAAACACAAATAAAAATCCTGAATATAAGCGGAAACGAAAAAAATACTATAAAGAATTTGAACGTTTTGAAAATGTATTATCTAAATACCAACAATCGAACATTAAAGAGCAAGTTATAAAGCTAACAAGGAACAAATTAACCGAACTTTTAACAATTAGCGGGGACAAATTAACCGAACAAAAAGAACATTCTGAAACCACAAAACAGGGGGACAAATTAACCGATACCAAACAAGTAAAAAGGACAAATTCATCATTAACATATAGCATTAATTTGTCCCCTACTCAAAACAAGATTTGTTTGACTTGTAAAAAAGATATTTCAGAAAAAAGAAAAGTGGCGAAGTTTTGCAGCAAAAAATGTAAGAATGATTTTACGGATGCACTTCTTAATCCAACAAACAATTTAAAGAGTAGAATCAAAAGAATAGAAAAGATTCCAGTGTTATTTAAAACAACTGATTTATTAAGCCAGCAGCATAAAAAATTATTGGCTAAAAAAAATTCAATATATTCTAAAGAGTATTATGGATTAAACAAATGAAAACAATACCAACAAATAAGTATGTTTTTTTGATAGCCTTACAAGCCAATAATACAAAGGCGTTGAGGCCAATTTTTAAGGCAAATGTCTTTTTTAATCCCTAAAAATTTAGGTTATTTCAAAATGGATAAGAAATTCACAAATATTTCACGAAAAATTCAACAGAAATGCAACAGTAATTCAATTGAAATGCAAAATTAATGCAAAAGAAATGCTAAAATATTTCTAATTTTTTTCAAAAGAAATTCAAGAAAAATTCAAAATGGGAAGGAACTCCACTGGAGCTTTAATAATAGGTGAAATTCATAGGATTGAATTAAGCTATTTGATAAAAAATAATTTTATTCAAAAAGGCTGTACTATTTCATTTACATTAAGCTGGACAAATGGCAGCAATATTTCGATTGTTAGTTGTTATTATCCTGATGACATTTGTTTGCAATTGAATTACACTTTAACCGACCTTGACGGCAAAAAATTTAAGTACGACTATAAAATTTATTTGGTTGAAAGGCCAAGCAATTTAGGTATTGGCAATGTTTTGTATTTCGTTTGCCCCACTTCCGGCAATTTGTGCAGGATATTGTACAGGTGTTATGGTTCTCATATTTGGAAATCGAGATTTGCTTACCGAAATCGAATATATTATTCCAGTCAAATCTCATCAAAATTGAATTATTACAATGATAGGTACTGGGAATTAGATAAAACTTTAAAAAAGTTACGGGAGAAAAGGCGAAATTATTATTACAAAAATTCAAAAACAAAAAGATTTAAAAGAATTGAAAAATTAGAGAAACAACAATATAGGTTTGATGAATTGCGATGGACAATAGGCGTACCAAAAAGATTTAGACATATTTTTAATGGTGCAATTTGGTAAAATGGGAAATTCAATTTTAAAAATATTTGTTAGCATTAATAAAATTACTTTCTTTCTTAACCACAATAACAATTTATTACTATTACACTGTTCTAAAATATTATCTTTTTGAAAACTATAAAACAAAATATACACGGTAATTTTAAGAATTAAAATGAAAGATTTTGATTTAATTGCAGCCGGGACAAAAAAATCCGAATGGCGATCATCATCAAATTTTAATTGGAAAATGAATTCAGAACCTTATACGTTTGCTTTACTTTTTTTACGTTACTTTTTGAAAAAAGACCGTATATGACCATAAAAAAAATAAGTAAAGGGAAAATATTTACAAATAATTGAATTACAATTGAATGATAATTTCTACTTTATAAAACTTGAGTAACAGTAAGATTGGTTATACACTTATTGATTTTAGTGGAAAAAAAATGTTTTATCTAGTCAAAATTTAACATTTAAAATTCATATTTAATTTATCAGGTTACTTTCAAAATTGCCATAAATCAGAAACATAAATTCATATTATCGTGGCTCAATTACAATTTAATTAATTTTCCCTTACATTAGCATAACAATTATATTGTCAATAAATGAGTATTTATTCCGTTAAACAATACCAATCAGAAGTTGAAAAACTAATTCACCGAAGCCATTCCCGGAATGAAACTACTATACGTCCATTGTTTGCTAATTTGCTCAATGAATATGCTAAAGCAAAAGGGTTAACGCTTGTTCAGGAATTTCCATTAAGAGGCAATAAGAAAAGGCCGGACGGTACGCTGAAAGACAATTTTGTAACCTGGGGATATTGGGAAAGTAAAGACGAAGCCGATGACATAGACAAGGAAATTGAAAAGAAATTTAAAATAGGATACCCAAAAAACAACATTCTTTTTGAAGATAAAATTACCGCAGTTTTAATTCAGGGAGGCACAGAAGTAATGCGTGTTCCTATGTCGGATGCGGAAAAACTCGACCGTATTATTAAAGAATTTGTAAGTTATGAGCCTCTCGAAATTCAGGACTTTCATAAAGCAATAGAATTATTTAAACAAGATATTCCAGATGTTACCAATGTTTTACGAAGTATGGTAATTGAACAGGAAATAACAAACTTAAATTCAAGGAAGCTGAAAATAAGTTCTGGAGACTATTGTATAGCGAGTATCAACCCCGAAATATCGCAAGATGATATACGGGAAATGATAATACAGCATATTCTTACCAAAGATATTTTCAATACTATTTTGGCGAAACACAATTTCACCGTGAGAATAATATTGCACACGAACTTGAAGATGTAATAAATACTTTCTTTACGGGCGATACAAAACGTAAAGCATTAGGAAAATCGCAACATTATTACCAAGCTATTAATGCAGAGGCTGCCAGAATTGACGACCATGCATGAAAAACAAAATTTTCTTAAAGTAGTTTACGAAGTATTTTATAAGAGCTATAATCCCAAAGCTGCCGACCGTTTGGGCGTGGTTTATACGCCCAACGAAATTGTAAAGTTTATGGTAGAAAGTACCGATTATCTTTTATATCAACATTTCAGGAAATGTTTAGAAGATGAAGGCGTTGAAATACTCGACATAGCAACAGGCACGGGAACATTTATCTGTGATATTATTAATTTCATTGGAGACAAAAAACTCGCTTACAAATACGAAAACGAAATACATGCCAACGAAATAGCAATACTGCCTTATTACATTGCGAACCTCAACATTGAATTTACATATAAACAAAAAACAGGCGAGTACAAAGAGTTTAAAAACCTTTGCTTTGTTGATACGCTCGATAACTTGGGATTTGGGTATGCAGGTAAGCAAATGTTAATGTATCCGGTGAGTGCCGAAAATGCCAAACGCATACAGCAACAAAACAAACGCAAAATTTCAGTTGTCATTGGAAACCCACCTTACAATGCCAACCAAATGAACGAAAATGACAATAATAAAAACCGGGAGTATTATCAAAATTACACAAAAAAAACAGGAGGTATTGACGGGCGGATAAAGGATACATTTATCAAATATAGCACAGCCCAGAAACCAAAGTGTACGATATGTACGCACGTTTTTACCGTTGGGCAATGGATAGGATAAACGACAACGGCATTATCGCATTTATAACCAACCGCTCATTTATTGAGAGCCGTACATTCGATGGTTTCCGATATTGTATTCAAAAGGATTTTGATTATGCTTATATTATAGATACCAAAAGCGATGTAAGGGCAAACCCCGAAATAGCAGGTACAACCCATAATGTTTTTGGCATTCAAACCGGTGTTGCAATTATGTTTTTAATAAAAAAAACAAAGCGGGAAAACCCGGAATGCCAAA